>CALWEP010000205.1 GCA_944377325.1 uncultured Lachnospiraceae bacterium | reverse complement strand
GGGGGATACCCCGGAGATCCTGCAGAGGAGAGTGATGGAGGAAGCGGAATGGAAGATCCTGCCGGAGGCCATCAACCGGATTGCGAATGGGGAAAGGAGCGTTTCATGAAAGTACTGGTAGTAGGGGGCGGCGGAAGAGAGCACGCCATTGTGTGGAAAATCGCCCGGAGCCCGAAAGTGGACAAAATATACTGTGCCCCGGGAAACGGGGGCATGGAGGAGCTGGCGGAGTGCGTGAACATCGGCGCCATGGAATTTGAGAAGCTGGCAGCCTTTGCCAAGGAGCAGGAAATCGATCTGACGGTCATCGGTATGGACGATCCTCTGTGCGGAGGGATTGTGGACGTATTTGAACGGGAAGGCCTGCGGGTTTTCGGGCCGAGAAAAAATGCGGCGATTCTGGAAGGCTCCAATGCCTTTTCCAAAGACCTGATGAAGAAATACGGCATCCCTACGGCGGCCTATGAGGTTTTTACCGATCCGAAGAAGGCGGAGGACTATCTGGAGAACGCCAGATTTCCCATTGTGCTCAAGGCCGACGGCCTGGCTCTGGGAAAGGGGGTTCTGATCTGCAGAGACTTGGAAGAAGCGAAGGCGGGAGTGAAGACCCTGATGCTGGATAAGCAGTTCGGTTCTGCGGGGGACGAGATCGTCATCGAGGAGTTCATGACCGGCAGAGAGGTGTCCGTGCTTTCCTTTGTAGACGGAAAGACCATCCGTATTATGACTTCCGCTCAGGATCACAAGAGGGCAAAGGACGGAGACCGAGGCCTGAACACGGGAGGCATGGGAACCTTTTCTCCCAGCCCCTTTTATACGCCGGAGGTGGATGCCTACTGCAGGGAGCACATCTATCAGAAGACGGTGGACGCCATGAGAGCGGAAGGACGGGAATTCAAGGGGATCATCTTCTTCGGACTGATGCTCACTGCGGATGGTCCGAAGGTGCTGGAATACAATGCCCGTTTCGGCGATCCGGAGACGCAGGTGGTGCTTCCCAGAATGAAGAACGATATTGTGGACCTGTTTGAGGCCTGCATTGACGGCACCCTGGACCGGACGGAGCTGGAATTTGAGGACAATGCGGCGGTCTGCGTAGTGCTGGCTTCCGACGGCTATCCGGAAAAGTATGAGAAAGGGCTGCCCATTTCCGGGCTGGAGAGCTTCCGGGGAAAGGCGGATTATTTCGTGTTCCACGCAGGAACCAGAAAGGACGGAGGCCGAATTCTGACCAACGGAGGCCGTGTGCTGGGGGTGACCGCCGTGGGAAAAGATCTGAAGGAGGCCAGAAAAAAGGCGTATGAAGCTGCGGAATGGGTGAAATTTGACAATAAATATATGCGCAGCGACATCGGAAAAGCCATTGACGAGGCGTAGAAAAGAGGCGGGCTCGAAGGAGTCCGCTTTTCTTTGGCATTTGCCTGTGGTATAATCCATAGAAAGCCGATCGCTTCCGGTCCGGCAGAACATTTGGAAGGAGGAGATTTCCCATGGGAGGCTATGAGAATTTTTGGGGGCAGACTTCCTGGGGCTATGCCGCCGTAGGGCTGCTGGCTTTCGCCCTGGGAATAGCCGTAACCCTGCTGTGCTTCCGCGTTCAGGAGCTCCGGAGGGAAGAGAAGAAAGCGGAGGAGCAGGAAAATGACGGAACTGATTGACAATCTGATTCAGCTGTGCGCCGTTCTGGTCTGCGGCGTCCTTTCCGGCCTGCTTTACAGAAGGGACAGAAGACAGGTGTATTTTCTGCTCACTTGTTTTTACGGCTGTTTCGCGCTGGGACTGATTTACTGGACGCTGTTTCTGCTGCTGTTTGACGAATCGCCCTATCTGTTCTATGTTTCGGATATCGGATGGATTTCAGGCTATCTGTTTCTGTATCTGATCCAGTACTCGCTTGCGTCAGAGGAGGAGAGGGCTTTCCGGTGCCGGGCCATGTGGCTGGCTCCTCTGCTGGAAATTCCGCTGACGGTGTATTACAGCTCCATCGGCAGCATTGTCTGCAATATTTTGGTGGGTGTTATGATTCTGCTTCTTCTCCGGAACTCCATAAGAGGATTTTTCTGCCGGGAGAAAAGGGAGAGGCAGGGACGGGACAGCCGTTTTTTTCATCTGACGGTGATTTTCTTTGTCTTATTTGAGAACGGGCTGTGGGTTTCCAGCTATCCCTGGATGGGAGATACTCTGCTGAATCCGTATTTTTGGTTTGATTATATGCTGACAGGTTCGCTGATTGCGCTGCTGCCCACAATCCGCAGAACTCAGGCTCCGTGAGCCGGCGGAAACGGCTTCTTTTTGGACAAACTGCCGATTTTTAATTATGGGTGAGATATTTTCTTTTTTTCTGTACCTAAGCTAGTGAAAGAGGTTTTCAGCAGTTTTGAGAAAGGAGCTTCGGAATGCACAATACGGCAGAGAGAGTGGAATTGGTGAGAAAGCGGATGGGAGAAAGGCGCCGGCAGCGCATGAGGCAGGGGGTAAGCCTGCTGGCGGCGCTGTGCCTGCTGCTGGGGAGCGCTCTCGCGGAAACGGTGGGAACTATGACAGGCCGCCTTCATACGTCTGTTTCCGGCATGTCCGGCTCTATCCTGCTTTATGAGGGAGCCGGCGGATATGTGCTGGTCGGAGTAGGCGCTTTCTCTGCTGCGGCCGCGCTTACCGTGCTGTGCTTTAAACGGAAAAAATCCGGCAGCGAAAGCCGGAAGCTGCCGGAAAAAGGGAAGGAGAACGATTAGGAACCGCAGACATGGAAGTTGGTGTTTTCGTACTTCATCAGCGTGTCTGCCATTTCCTGTCCGTAATCCCGGGCGAAATCCCGGAGGACCCGTTCATTGACCCGGTCTCCCCGGCTGCCGAAGACGGCGGAGGTGACTTCCCGGAACGCCCAGAAGGAGTGGGCGCAGTGGTACTCAAAGGATCGGATATGTTCCGGATGCTTGGTCAGGTCGGTATGTTCGTCAAAATCCGCATTTTTCATACGGTGAATGCAGCAGTCTCCGGTCTGCAGCGTCTGCTCCACTTCATAGACCAGTTCCGGATTAAAGCCCCTTGCGATGGCTTTGTCCAGGTGGCGGCAATATTCCGCTCCGGCTGTTTGATCCAGCCCCATGACCTGAAACTGGTGATGCCAGGGACAGCGGGTGATTTTCCGGACGGCGTCCGGGGCGTAGGAGAGAAAAACGGAGCGGTTGCTCAGACCTGCCTCTTCCGCCTCCTTCGTTTCTTCCCACTCGCCGTAACGGCAGTAGTTGGCAAAGGTCAGAGGAACGCCGTCCCGGATTGCCCGCTGGGCCATTCTGCGGCCTCTCTGTTCGGCGTAGTATCGGGTTCCGTGAATGAAGGCTTCCTTCCCCCGATCTCCGAATGCCTCAGTCAGGCAGACGTAGTATTTGGCTGCAATGTACGCATGAACACATTCGTTAAAGCTCATTTTTTTACCTCCTGTTCAGACGGCCTGAAGTAGTGGTTCCGAGTCTATTTTACCTGAAATCTGCTTGGTTGTAAAACGGCATATTTCCGGCGGTGAGGCAGAAATTCAGGCCTGCGGAAAGGGAGAGGGAGAGCGCCGGCGGCAGCCCCAAAATAAAATAACAAAGGAGAAAGAATATGGCAGGATATTTAGACCATACGGCATTGAACGTGACGGATTACGAGGAGAAGATCCGTTTTTTTACTGCGGTTTTTCAGATGAAAGCCATGAGAGAGGCGGGAGAACGGCCTCACAGGAAGATTTGGTTCGGAGAAGGAATTCAGCTGAATGAAATTTCGGAGGAAGAGGGCCGGGAGCTGTCTTCCGGAAGAGAACGGATGGATCATCTGGGCTTTCGGGTGGACAGTGTGGAAGAGACCCTGAAAAAAGCGGAGGAATTCGGCATGGAGCGGATTCCCGGAAAGGATCATTGGTTCCGCCTGGGAGAAAATCTGGTATTTGAGCTGAAGGAAAAATGAACACAGGAGTGAGATACGGATGAAGCTGCCGCTGATTTTATACTGGATTGCCGGAATGAATGGCGTCGGACTGCTGCTTTCCCTGCTTTACCGGTCCTTTTATTCCCGGGGGAGAGGCCGATGGATGGAGCCGGTTCTGATTGCCCTCGCTTTGCTGGGAGGCTCTCCCGGCGTTCTGGCGGGAAGCCTGCTGTCGGAGCGGAAAATAAAGAAGGAGAATGCCATGGTCAGGGTGACCGCCCTGTGCGCGCTTATAATCCAGCTTGCCGTGCTCTGGGCAATGAGAAGAGCCTGTAGCCGGGAGCTTTCCTTTGCTTTCCTGGAGTTTTTCGGCGGCAGGCCTTGGCTGATGATCTACCTGGCCGCAGTGAATGCCGCCGCATTGGGAGCTTACGGACTCGATAAGCGGAGAGCGGCTGCCGGCGGGAAAAGGATCCGCGTAGCGGTCCTGCTGGGCTTGGCTGCTCTGGGGGGATCGGCGGGAGCGCTGGCGGGGATGTACCTGTTCCGGCACAAGACAAAGAAAAACTATTTTGTTCTTGGAATTCCCATGATCATGGCCGCACAGGCGGCGGTGATATTTGTGCTGGTGAACGTCCTTTAAAAGAAAATCATAAGGACTTGCGGACTCTCGGGAGTCCGCTTTTTTTGTAAAAGAGACTTGACAATAAATGTAAAGCAAACTATACTTAAAATGTAAAGTAAACATTACATTAAAGGAGAGGGGACCGTGGAAAACCGCATTCAGGAACTGCGCAAGGAAAAAAGAATCCGTCAGGAGGATCTGGCGGAAGCGGTAGGCGTGACCAGACAGACCATTATCTCCCTGGAAAACGGCAGGTACAACGCGTCTTTGCTGCTGGCTCACAGAATTGCCGCTTATTTCGGAATGAAAATTGAAGACATATTTTTATTTGATGAGGAGGAATGAGAGATGAAGAGGAATCCGTTGTTTTCAGAACAGGAAAAAGAGTTTGAAAAGACCTGCGGAAGACGTATTCTGGCAGGGAAACTGATCTTTCTCCTGGGAGCGCTGGCGGTGCTGGGAGCTTTGCTGTATGAGAGAGCTCTGCCGGCTTCCGGTTCGGAGGGAGGAGGAGCTGCGGAGTTTTATCTGGTGACGGGAGCGGCGCTCATGGCGGCCAGTTTGGTTCGGATCGGCCGAACCAGAAGGTATCTGCTGAACCCGGAACTGGGCAGGGCGAAGTGTCTGGCGGAGAATGATGAGAGAAACCGCCTTATCGGCCTGCGGTGCTGGGCGTTCAGCGGCTACGCCATGTTCCTGCTTCTCTACGGAGGCGTGCTGATATCCGGCTTTATCAATATGACGGTGGCTCATGTGCTTATGGCGGTGATCGCGGCCTATGCTCTGCTTCTGGGGATTTTTAGGATTCTGATCTCCAGGAGAATGTAGACAGGGGGGAATGAGGCATGATTGACAAAATAAAGGTCAGAGGGGCGCGGGTCCATAATCTTAAAAATATCGATGTGGATATCCCCCTGCATCGGATTGTGGGAATCGCGGGAGTTTCAGGGTCAGGGAAATCTTCCCTGGCCCTGGGCGTGCTGTACGGGGAAGGGTCCGGAAGATATCTGGACGCTCTGTCTGCGTATACCAGGAGGAGGATGACCCAGGCTCCCAGGGCTCAGGTGGATCAGGTGCTCTACGTGCCCGCAGCTCTGGCCCTCCGCCAGCGTCCCGGCGTTCCGGGAATCAGAAGTACCTTCGGTACGGGGACGGAGCTGCTGAACAGCATGCGGCTTATGTTTTCCAGACTGGCCTCCCACCGCTGCCCCAACGGACACATGCATCCGCCCACACTGCTGGCGGCGGCAGGAAAGAAACTGGTCTGCCCCCGGTGCGGGGTGGAATTTTACCCTCCCACGGCGGAGGAGCTGTCATTTAACAGCCAGGGGGCCTGCCGGACCTGCAACGGAACGGGAATTGTACGTAAGGTAAACCGGGCTTCCCTCGTACCGGATGAGTCCCTGACAATCGAGGAGGGAGCGGTGGCTCCCTGGAATTCCCTGATGTGGTCTCTGATGACCGACGTCTGCCGGGAGATGGGAGTGAGGACGGATGTGCCCTTTTGCCGGCTGACAGAAAAAGAGAGGGAAATCGTATTTGACGGTCCGGCAGAGAAAAAGCACATTTTTTACAAGGCGAAAAATTCCAATCAAGCGGGAGAGCTGGACTTCACATATTACAATGCGGTGTATACCGTGGAAAACGCGCTGGCGAAGGTCAGGGACGAAAAAGGCATGAAGCGGGTGGAAAAATTTCTGAAGGAGGAGATCTGCTCCGACTGCGGCGGCACCAGGCTGTGCGAGGAAGCCAGAGCTCCCAGGCTGAAGGGACTCTCTCTGGATCAGGCCTGCCGGATGCCTCTTTCATATTTGAAAGCATGGGTGGAAGATGTGCCTGGTTCTCTTCCGGAGGAGATGAGGCCCATGGCGGAAAGCATCTGTCAGTCCTTTCTCACCGGGGCGGAGCGGCTTATGGAGCTGGGACTGGGCTATCTGAGCCTGGACCGCGCCGCATCCACTCTGTCCACCGGAGAGCGTCAGCGGATGCAGCTGGCCAGAGCGGTGAGAAGCAGGACCACCGGAGTTCTCTACGTGCTGGACGAGCCGTCCATCGGTCTCCATCCCTCCAATATCGCAGGACTGACGGGAGTGATGAGGGATCTGGTTGCCGACGGAAATTCCGTGGTCCTGGTGGATCATGACACTCAGGTTTTGAGAGAAGCGGACTGGCTCATAGAAATGGGGCCGGGAGCGGGAGCTGCCGGAGGACAGGTGATCGCCCAGGGAACGGCAGAGCTGCTGGCGAAGGACAGCCGGTCCCTGATCGGACCGTTTCTGGCGGGAAAGGGGCCAAAGAGGCGGAGAGCGGCCGGCGAGGAGTTGTTTTGCCGGGGAAAGATCCGTCTGTCCATGGAAGGGCTTCATACGGTAAAGCCTCTGGAGGCAGAGATTCCCAAAGGGCGGATGACGGTGGTTACGGGAGTTTCCGGATCGGGGAAGACCACGCTGGTGCTGGAGAGCCTGGCGCCGGCCCTTGAAGCCCTGGCAGGAGGAAAGGCACTGCCGGCTCATGTAAAGTCTGCAGAGGCGGAAGGAATCCGCCACGTCAAGCTCATAGATGCCACGCCCATCGGCGTGAACGTCCGGTCCACGGTGGCCACTTACGCCAATGTGCATGACGAGCTGAGAAAGGTGTTTGCAAAAACGGCGGATGCCAAGGCGATGGGGCTGAAGGCCGGAGATTTCTCCTATAATACGGGAAAGCTGCGGTGTCCCGTATGCGACGGAACGGGAACCATCAGCCTGGACATTCAGTTCCTTCCCGATGTGGAGGTGGCCTGCCCGAGCTGCGGCGGTTCCCGGTATGGGAAGGAGGCAGGACAGGTGATGTGGAGGAACGGGAGCGGGGAATGTCGTTCCCTTCCGGAGCTGATGGATATGGATGTTTCCCAAGCGAAGAACTTCTGCGGGGATATGAGGCAGATCTCTCAGAGGCTGCAGGTACTGGAAGACCTGGGGCTGGGATATCTTACGTTGGGAGAGGAGACTCCCAGCCTGTCGGGAGGAGAGGCCCAGCGCCTGAAGCTGGCCGGAGAAATGGGAAAGGGGCAGGAGGATTCGGTGTTTATTTTTGACGAGCCCACCATCGGCCTTCATCCCCTGGATGTTCAGACTCTGCTTGCCGTATTTCAGGCTCTCCTGGATAAGGGAGCTACGGTCATTGTGATCGAGCATGACCTGGATGTGATTCGGAACGGGGATTACATCATCGATATGGGACCGGGAGGGGGAGAAGAGGGAGGAAGGATTGTGGCGGCGGGAACGCCGGAAAAGATTGCAGGCACGCCCTCCAGCATTACGGGAAAATATCTTGTGAAAACCTCCTCCTCCGGTGTATACTGAAAGAAAAGGACAACAGCAAGGAGGAAACAGATGAGTACGGATGAGAAGGCGTTGAGGGACTGGACCGGGGAGGAGAGAGAGGAACTGCTGGAACTGGGGCATGCCCTGTTTGCCTGCCCGGAGCTGGGGTTTCAGGAAAAAGGATCCGCAGCCATTCTTACTGATTTTTTAAAAAAACATGGGATTTCCTTTGAGGAAGGGCTGTCCGTGACGGGGATCAAGGCTTCCATAGGAAATAAAGAGGGCTATCACATTGCTCTCGTGGCTGATATGGACGCTCTGGAGGTGAGAAACGGGGACAAAGCCTACCCCTTCCATTCCTGCGGCCACAGCATTCAGACGGCCGTTATGGCTTACGTGCTGAAGCGGCTGAAGGATCAGGGGATCGTGGAGAAAACAGGCGGACGGGTGAGCGTCATTGGTGCTCCGGCTGTGGAGTCTATCGATTTTGACACAAGGAGAAGGCTGAAGGAGGAGGGAAAGATCCGTTATTTTTCGGGCAAGCAGGACATGATCTCAAAAGGGGTGTTCGACGATGTGGACTGTGTGATTTCCATGCATATCAACGGAGACAGCGGCGGTCCCCTGTTTGACATCAATTCCACCTTGGCCGGATTTATGGTAAAAAAGGTGATTTTCCACGGAAAAGCCTCCCATTCCGGAGCGGCTCCCCATCTGGGCCTGAATGCGCTGCACGGAGCCAGCCTGGCCATGGACGGCATTGCCTATCTGAAGGATCAGCTTCCGCCGGAGGCAGGGCTGAAGCTTCACCCGGTTCTCACCTCCTGTTCGGGCACGGTGAATGTGATTCCGGAGCAGGCAGTGCTGGAAACCTATATCAGGGCGAATACTCTGGATTATCTGCTGGAGGCGGGGGAAAAATTTGACCGCTGCGTGCTCCACTGCGGTCAGGCCCTGGGCATTGAGACGGAGATTCAGAATACCACCGGCTATATGCCCTTTGCTCAGTCTGCGGAGATTACGGAGACGGTTCATCGGCAGATGCTCAGACTCTGCAGAGAAGATCAGATTGTAAAAAATGTGATTTCGGGAGCGTCCGGAGACATCGGCGATCTGGGGTATCTGATCCCGGCGGTTCAGTTTGGCTTTTCCGGAGCGGAAGGGCAGATTCACAGCGCCCGTTTTTCGGTGGGAGATGAGGAGAACGCCTACTTCCGCACGGCTCAGGTGGCGGAAGAAACGGTGGCGGAGATTCTGTCCGATCCGAAGCTGCAGGTAAAAAATCCGGATTTCAGAAAGAAAAAAGAGTTCTATCTCCGGGAATGGCTTGGAGAACAGGCAGGGAGCTGCGGCTGAGAACAGCAGGAAAAAGACACGGGGAACAGGGATTTCAAATCTCCCTGCTCCCCGTTTTTATGGTTCGGGCGGAACGGCCGCGCGTCTGCCGGCGTTTACAAAGGCTTTGCGGGGGCCTTTGCCGGTTCCTCCGGTTTCTCTCCCGGCCCCTTCGGCTTTAAGGGTTCCGGATCCGCTTTTTTGATTGCGTCTGCCGGTTCTTTTGCTTTTTCCGGCGGCGCCGGTTTTTCTGCTGCCTCCGGCTTCTTCGGCTCTTCGGCTGCCTTTGGCTCTGCCGGTTTTGGCCCTTCCGGCTTTTTCACTCCGGGAGCATCCGGAGCGGGCGGGGCCGGCGGTTCCTCTCCGCCCTTCTCCTTCAGAGCGATTCGGCTCTGGTCGGGAGCGGCGGGAGTTTCCGGAACGGGAACGCTGTCATCCGGCTCCTCCGCCTCGTCAATAAAATCTCCGATGGAAAAGCCGCCGATGATTTTCTCGGCTTCCGGGGAAACGGCTCCCTCTGTCTCCTCTGCTGCAGCTACGGCGGCCACGGAGGCTTCCTGCGGATAGGAAGCTCTTCCTGCGCAAAAGCCTATGATTCCCGCTGCCGCAAGAGAGGCGGCGGATACGGCAATTCTGGCACTTTTTTTCATAAGCACTCCTCCTTTTATGACTGATGTACCTTTGTGTTCAGATCAGATCCAACTAATTGTATTTTACCACATACATAAGGGATTTTCCATATTTTTGAAGGGCAAAAAGAAAGGCTGCTTCAGGAACGGATGCTGTCTGCGGACAGATAGGAAGAGGGCTGATAGAGACAGAGATCGGAAGGAGATATGATTCCCGTCTGGGGGTCTGCCCAGACGGAGCCGGCTTCCGTTCGGCAGCAGAGCCACATATGGCTGGTGCCTCCCATGGTTCCGAATACGGGTTCGGAAGGAATTCCGGCTTCTGTGAGAAGGACGGAGGCGATTTTGGCAAAATGCCAGCACACCCCGGTTCCGGAATCCAGCGCCTGGTCCAAGGAAAGACGGAGGGACTGCGGATCATAGGAGAGAAGAGAGCGGATCTGCCGGCAGGCGTCTTCGATTTTTTCCTGATCGCTGATACCGGAGAGCGGGGAAAAAGAGTCAAGAATTTTTTTCTTCAGTTTTTCCCGGTCATACCGTCCGGACTCGGCAAGCCGGCTTTTGCCGTCGGTCATTCGATAGTCCGAGGCGGCCATATCCTTCAGGCGGTATTGGGTCAGATACCAGCTGATAAAGGAAAGAAAATCTTCACTGCTTTCAAAAGAAAGGTACGCTCCTGATTCATAGCGTTCCGCGGCTGAAACGAGGGATTCTGAGGAAGAAGGACAGACGGCTCCGAAGACAGACGAGCTTTGTGCCAGAGAAAGGACAGAGAATGTGAGAAGAGCGGCAACATATTTTCGATTCATGAATTTCCTCCTGTTTGTGATGGATCAACCAAGGTGACCGGGAGGAAAGCGGCGCAGGACAGAGAGCGGAAAGAGCCTGCGGAAATGATTGTGGTGACTTCTATCCTATACCCGTTCCGAAGACCTTGTCAAGGGCTGTTTCCCATGCGCCCGGCGGTTTATGGAGAAACTGGGAGAAATTGTGCAATATACCCACATCTGTTGGAAAAAATGAATGAAAGTTGTATTTTTTTAATAGGCGTGTTACAATCAAACAATCAGAGAACCACCTGCGGAGAGGAGGACTTCAATGAGAGCGATATATTTGGTGCGCCACGGTCAGGCAGGGGACGGAAGAAAGAGCTGCTGCCTAGGAAGAACGGATCTCCCGCTGAATGAGACCGGAAAGAGGGAAGGGGAAAAGCTGAAGCTCTGGTTTGCCGGCCATCCGGTGGAGAGAATCGTTTCCAGCCCCCTGTCCAGGTGTATTCAGACGGGGGAGAGGATTGCTGGAACGGCAGGCCGGCTGGAGACGGACCGGGACCTGATTGAGATCGATGGGGGCAGATGGGAAAATCTGCCGTTTGACGAAATAAAAAAACAGTTTCCCAGGGAGTATGAGGAGAGAGGAAAGTGCTTGGGTATGATTCCGCCTCCCGGAGGCGAATCCTTTTACCAGGGAGGAATCCGGCTGTACGACGCCATACAGCGTCTGCTGAAAAATACCGCCGGAGACATTGCGGTGGTCAGCCACAGCGGAGTGATCAGGGGATTGGTGTGCATAATGATGCACGGGGATCCGGCAAAAATCATGGACATTCCCCAGCCTACCGGCGGAATTACACGGATCTGGGCGGGAGAAAAGGGAGAGCTGTTTGTAAACGGCCAGGATGTGGGAATCAGACCGGCTCTTTTTCCGGATGAAGAAGAACGAAGGAATCTGGAGGAGAAAAGGGAGCTTCCGTCCAATATTCGCATTCATGAGGAGGCGGTAGCCGCTCTGGCATACCGCTGGGCGCTGGAGCTGAAAGAGCAGGGCTGGGAGATTGATCCGGAGCTGACCAGAAGCGCTGCCCTTCTCCATGACATTGCCAGACTGGGACCGGATCACGGAGAGCGGGGAGGAGATATGCTGCGGAAGGAGGGATATCCTTCTGTAGCTCATATTATCCGATCCCATCACCGCCTGATCTATGGAGAGGAATACCGGCTTACGGAGGCATCCCTTGTATTTCTGGCAGACAAACGGATGCTTGGGGACCGAGAGGTTTCTCTGAGGGAGCGCTTTGAACGCAGTGCCGCGAAGTGCAGGACTGCGGAGGGAAAGTTCAGCCACCAGCTTCAGTACCGCCAGGCGGTGACGGTTCAGCGGAATCTGAGCACGCTGGTGGAGGGACTGACGGAGGAATGGCCCGGGTGCCGGGCCGGAGGCTGACGGCGCAGCCGGATATAAGGGAGGAGAGAGGATGGAAGAGAAGAACAACACAAAAACAAAGCTGATCCGGGCCGGAATCAGACTGTTTTCACAGTATGGCTATGCCGGCACATCCACCAGGATGATCGCGGCGGAAGCGGGAGTGAACCTGTCGGCCATCGCATTTCATTACACCAACAAGGAGTGCCTGTATGCTGCCTGTCTGGAATATCTGCTGGGAAAGATCAGGGAATATTACGGTCCGTCCTATTCCAGGATTGACGAATGCTTCCGGCGGGGAGAGATGACCTGTGAAAAGGCGAGGCAGTTCCTGATGGAACTCATTGACATCCAGATTGAAACGGCCTTTGAAAAGCGTTACCGGACCACTTTGGCCATGATCTACCGAGAAGAGGGAGGACCGGACAGCAGGAAAATCCTGACGGAAGAGGTTTTTAACCGGCAGGAAGGAGTCATGGCCAGCCTGCTGCAGGTGCTGGCTCCCGTAGACGAGGCCAAAGCGAGAGTGGTGAGCCGATTCATCAACGGCGGCATTATAGCCTTCGGAGAACACAAAGGACTGATCGCTCCCTACATCGATATCCCGAAGGACGGAACGGTTCCGGAATGGGTGCGCCGGGAGATACGCCGCAGCTGTCTCTCTGTTATAGACGGCTTTGCGGAGCAGGAATCATTGTGAAAAATAACAAGGTTATTCAAAAATATAAATATCCCTTTGGAGAAAAAAATTGCCAACTCCGAAGGGATATTTTATTGCTTTTTTAACAAAAAATAACTAAAACAGAAAGAATTCTTTATGCAGTATTGACATAAAAAATGGGATGTGTTAAAAATAAATCAATCGACCGACCTTTATAAAAAGACGGTTGCTGAGAAGACAGATTGGCAGACAAAAAGGAGGTAAAAAGAAGTATGAAGAAACAATATGTGACCCTGACAGTGAACGGACGGGAATATCGTTTCTCGATCGGAGACGGCTTTGGTCAGGTTCCCCCGTCGGAGACGCTTTCTCAGACTTTGAGAAAAAGACTTCAGCTTACAGGCTCCAAGGAGTCCTGCAGTGAGGGCGCCTGCGGATGCTGTACGGTTCTGATGGACGGAAAAGGAGTGACTTCCTGTATGCTTCTTACGGTGGAATGTGACGGAAGAGATATTGTTACCATCGAAGGACTGGAGGATCCGGAAAAAGGACTGGATCCCCTGCAGCAGGCATTCATTGATGAATATGCCTTCCAGTGCGGCTACTGCACGCCGGGCATTATTATGGCGGCAAAGGCTTTGCTTCTGGACAATCCTCATCCCAGTCCTGATGAGATCAAGGAGGCCCTTTCCGGAAACTACTGCCGCTGCATCAGCCATTACACAGTGCTGAGGGCCATCAACCGGGTGGCAGGAAACGAAGAGGATCATACCGCCGTGATGCACAGAGCCAATGACGATGTGGAGAATCCCATTCCCGTAAGGGAGGAGCTGTTCCCCAGCCCCTATGCCTACGGGGTTCCCGGCGACAACGCATTAGAATGATAAAGGAGGGGCAGGAAGAATGAGCAAGTTCGAATATCGTGATATTAAACAGCCGCATTACCGCCATATCGGCAATTACACCCCCAGAAAGGATGCAAAGGATATTGTTACGGGAAAAGCGATTTTCCTGGATGACTTTTCCGTTCCCCATATGCTTTACGGAAAGACGAAGAGAAGCCCCTATCCCCATGCGAAAATCCTTTCTATCGACACGTCAAAGGCGGAGGCATATCCGGGCGTGCGCGCGGTTATTACCCATAAAAATATGCCGGAGCCCTGGGGCCTGGGCCTGCCGGTTCACCGCCTTCTGATGGAGGACAAGGTGTACTATGTGGGAGACGTGGTGGCCCTGATTGCGGCGGATACGGAAGAAATTGCCACAGAGGCGATTGATCTGATCGACGTGGAGTATGAGCAGCTGGAAGCGGTATATTCCGCTGAGGAAGCCCTGAAAGAGGGAGCTGTGGAGCTGTATCCCAGATTCAAGGGCAATCATGTGGATAACGGAATCAAATATTTCCAGCCGGACGGTCCCTGGTGGCAGATCATCCGGGGAGATGTGAAGAAGGGCTTTGAAGAGTCAAAATACGTGGCGGAGGATAAGGTGGCCTTTGACAAAATGCCTGCTCCCCTGGCTCCGGAGACTCCCTGCTGTATTGCAAAATACGAGGGCGGAAATGATTATACCATCTGGGCTTCCTCTCAGAGCGCCCATATCTTAAAGCTTATGGGAGAAGGCAGAATCCCCAACTCCAACCTGAGCGTAAAGACCTTCAACGTAGGCGGAAGCTACGGAAACAAGCAGTCTCTTATGACCACGGTGCTTTCCGCAGCCATGCTGTCAAAAGTGACCAAGCGCCCGGTGAAGATTGTGCTGACGAAGGAAGAGCAGCTGATGAGCTATGAGGTTCGCCTGGGCAGCACCATCACCGCTAAAATCGGTATGGATGAAGAGGGTTATGTGCGGGCCATCGAGGGAGACTGGCTGGTGGATACGGGAGCCATCGCCGATTCCGTACAGGGTCAGGTAGGCGTTGGACTGGGCGAGGCTCAGCTGGTATGCGCCAAGTGTCCCAACTGGTTTATGGACAGCCATATCGCCGTGACCAACAAGCAGGCGGCAGGAATTGTAAGAGGCTACGGCGGACAGGAGCTGAACAGCTGTCTGGAGCGTCTGATGTGTACGGTGATGAAGGAAGGCAACTTCAATCCGCTGGATGTATTCAAGAAGAACTACATCGCTCCCGGAGACCGCTTCATCTGGCGTGACGGCCGCTGGTGGCAGAGCCGTTCTTCCCTGTTCTTCCCCGAGGCTATGCAGAATGCGGCTGACCGCTTCGGCTGGGGTGAAAAGTGGAAAGGCTGGAATGTTCCTACTTCCGTGAACGGAACCAAGGCAAGAGGAATCGGCATGGGCGTGATCGGAAATGCCGATATCAACGAGGACAACACGGAAGCCATCGTTCGGATTGTTCCCGATCTGGTAGGAAGCCACCGGGCATCCACCGCCATTATTGAGTGCGATATTACCGAGTCCGGCATGGGCACCAGAAGCAATGCCTGCAAGGTAGTGGCTGAGGTGCTGAATGTTCCCGTTGAAAAGGTTTCCATTACGGAACCGGGAACCAAGTACAATCCTTCCAACTACGGACTGTGCGGTTCCAGAGGTACCATCACCACCGGAAAGGCCGTATCTTTAGCCGCTCTGGACTGCAAGCGTCAGGCTCTGGAGCTGGGCGCCCGCCACTTCAAGCGCTCCGTGGATCAGATGGAGACCAAGGACTTTATGGTTTATGTAAGGGATACGCCGGAGCTTTCCATTCCCATGTTCAAGCTGGCTCCCAAGGAGCTGAGCATTGTGGGATACGGAAAACATATGGAAATGTTCAATATTCCCAGCTGTATGGCGATTTTCGTTGAGGTAGAGGTAGATACGGAAACGGGACATACCTCGATCGTAAAAGTGGCGGGAGGTACGGATATCGGCCAGATTATCGACTCCAAGGCAGTGGAGATGCAGCTTCACGGCGGTTTCGGTTCCGCCTGCATCGATACGGCTATTTTTGAGGAATGTATCCTGGATCCGGCTACCGGCAGACTGCTGACCTCCAGCCTGATTGACTATAAGTGGAGACCGTTTAATGAATTCCCGCCTTATGACGCGTACATCATGGAGTCCCAGATTGATTCCTTTATGTTCAAGGCATTGGGAATCGGAGAAATTTCCGGAGCAGCGGGAGCAAGCGCCGTGCTTATGGCCATTTCCAACGCCATCGGCGTAGACATTAAAGATTACCCGGCAACACCGGCAGTTATTTTGAAAGCATTAGGCAAAGCATAAGAGGGGAGGATTCACCGTGAGAAATTTTGAACATGAAAGCGCCACATCCTTTGATGAGGCTGTCGCCCTGTTAAAGGACAGCAGAAAGGGAAGAAAGGTTGCGATTGCAGGCGGTTCTGACCTGGTCGGTGTGCTGAAGGAACAGATTTTGGAAGAATATCCCGAGACAGTGGTGGATTTGAAGACGATCGAGGGAGGAGATTACATAAAGGAGGAGGACGGGGCCATTGAGATCGGCGCGCTGACCAAGCTGACCGACATTGTGAAATCGCCTCTGCTGAACGAGAAGGCTCCCGTACTTTCCCAGGCGGCCCGTTCCGTGGCCACACCGCTGATCCGGAACGTGGCGACCATCGGCGGAAATATCTGCCAGGACGTACGCTGCTGGTTTTACCGTTATCCCCATGGCATCGGCGGCCGTATGGACTGTATGAGAAAAGGCGGAAAACAGTGCTATGCCGTGCTGGGAGACAACCGTTATCATTCCATCTTCGGCGGAATGAAGACTCACTTTACGCCCTGTACGGTACAATGTCCGGCCAATACGGATATTCCCGCATACATGGAGCAGCTGAGAAACGGAAATACGGCGGCTGCGGCCAGAATCCTGATGGAGGCCAACCCCATTCCCATGATCACATCCCGCGTATGCGCTCATACCTGTCAGGAGCAGTGCAACCGCTGTTCTTCCGACGAGAGCGTATCCATTCACAGCGTAGAGCGTTTTGTGGGAGATTACATTCTGGCCCATGCCGATGAATTTTACAAGGCTCCGGAAAAGGAAACCGGAAAGAAGGTGGCTCTGGTGGGAGCAGGCCCGGCAGGCCTGAGCGCGGCTTATTATCTGAGAAAAGCCGGCCACGACGTGACCCTGATCGATAAGATGGACAAGCCCGGCGGAATGCTCACCTACGCCATTCCCAATTACCGCCTTCCCAAGACCTACGTGGAGCAGGTGGTGGAAGCCTATAAGAAAATGGGCATTCATTTCCGCCTGAACTGCGCCATGGGAGAAGACGTGCAGGCGGCAGATCTGGAGAAGGAGTTTGACAACGTATTCTATGCCACCGGCGCCTGGAAACGTCCCGTACTGGGCTTTGACGGCGAGGAATTTACGGAGTTCGGTCTTCAGTTCCTGATCGAAGTGAACCAGTGGATGAACAAGAAGGAGAGAAGCCATGTGCTGGTAGTCGGAGGCGGAAACGTGGCTATGGACGTGGCCATTACCGCAAAGAGACTGGGAGCGGGAAGCGTTACCATGGCCTGTCTGGAATCAGAACCGGAGATGCCGGCCAGCAAAGAGGAAATTGCCAGAGCCAAGGAAGAGGGAATTGTGATCATGCCGTCCTACGGTATTTCCAAAGCCCTTTACAAGGACGGAAAGGTAACGGGCATGGAACTGATGCGCTGCGTATCCGTGCGTGATGGGGAGGGACGGTTCAATCCCACCTATGATCCGGAAGAAAAGATCGTGGTATCCGCAGACTCCATTCTTATGGCGGCCGGACAGAAGGTTGACTTAAGCTTCCTGGGCGAGAAATATGACCTGGCAATGGAGAGAGGCCTGATCCAGGTTGATAAGGAAACACAGGCAACCAGCAAGGAAGGCATTTACGCAGGCGGCGACGCGACCACAGGACCGGCTACGGTTATTCAGGCAATTCGCTCCGGAAGAAATGCGGCGGAGGCTATTAACAAGAAGTACGGCATCGTTCTTCCCGCTCATGACCAGGAGAAGTTTATTCACTTTGACGCGGAGGGAGTGCAGGATAAGGAAGCCGTCCATGACAAGGAGCTTGCGGCAGACCAGAGAGCTCTGGACAAGGAAGACAGCTTTACTCTGGAGGAGTCTGAGGCTATCGGCGAAGCCAAGCGGTGCATGAACTGCGGATGCTACTCTGTCAATGCTTCCGATATTTCTCCCGTGCTGATTCTTCTGGACGCAGATATTGTCACTACCAAAAAGACCGTGAAGGCAAAGGACTTCTTTACCACCAATCTGAAAGCGGTGGATATGCTGGATCAGGACGAGCTGGTAACGGCCATCCGCTTCAGACCGGCAGAAGATCACGTTTCCGGATACGATAAGTTCCGTGTGAGAGAGGCAGTGGACTTTGCCATTGTCAGCCTGGCGTATTCCTACAAAATGGATAACGGAACCATCGGGGATGTGAAAACGGTTCTGGGCGGCGTAGCTCCGGTGCCCATGGTCCGTGAAAAGCTGGATGAGTTCCTGAAGGGAAAGAAGCCGGATGAGGCATTGGCTGCGGAAGCGGCTGAGCTGTCTGTGGAAGGAGCCAGGGCTATGGAGCACAACTCCTACAAGATTCAGGAAGTCCGCGCTCTGGTGAAGCGTATGATTTTAAATATGAAGTAATTGCTGTCAAGGTTTTATAAAAGATAGGGGATCCGGCAGGGGCAGACAGACCTCTGCCGGATTGACAGGAATATGCATGATGCCGGCCGATCAGGCTCAGAAACAAGGGGATCTGATCTCATATATGTTAAAAAAATAACGATCCGGCGAGGAGAGGTGGGTGAAGTATGGATCTGATGAAGAAACGGTGGAGCGTTTTGGCTGCCAGCGTCATAATCAACATATGTATTGGAACGGGATTTGCATGGAGCGTTTATCAGACGGCTCTTTTTAATGAAAGCACGGCGATTTTCGGAATGGAGGTTACGAAATCGCAGCTGGCTTTTGCGTTTACCATCTGCAGCGGGGTGGCTCCCATACCCATGGTAGCCGGCAGCGGGCTGCAGAGAAAGCTGCGGGGGCCGAGAAATGTGGTATGGGTGGGAGGAATCCTGTTTGCAGCCGGACTGATTGCCAGCGGCTTTGTGTCCAGCCTGTCAATGCTGTATGTAACCTACGGGCTGCTCTGCGGCTTCGGAATTGCTTTTGCTTACGGAATTACCATCGGCAATACAGTGCGCTTTTTCCCGGATAAACGGGGACTGATCGCCGGCGTTTCCACTGCGGCTTACGGAGCGGGAAGCATTATTTTCCCTCCTATTATGAATGCGCTTATTAATCGGGGGGGAGTCCTGTTTACCTTCCGGGTGCTGGGAATCGCCTTCGGAGTCGTGATTCTGGCGGCAGCCTGCTTCGTTACGGAGCCGCCGGAAGGATGGATGCCGGACGGAATGAGAATGGAAGCTTCTCCTCAGGCAGCTGCCGGAGCAAAAGGCCCGGTGCAGAAGAACTGGAAGGAAATGCTGGCGGACTTCCGTTTCTATCCCCTGATTATTGTGTTCACTATTTTTGCCACAGGCGGGCTGATGGTCATCAGCCAGGGTGCTCCTATGGCGCAGGCCATCGGAGGTGTGGATACGGCTGCGGCATCCATTGTGGTCAGCATCATTGCTGTGGGAAATACGGGAGGAAGGATTGTATGGGGCTGGATTTCTGATAAAATAGGAAGATATCCGGCACTGCTGGCCATGGGAGCGGTGGTAACAGCCTGCGGCTTTGCGCTGTCTATGATTACAGGCAGCGGTTCCCTTGCGGCTTTTGTCGTTTTTGCCACACTGATTGCCATGAGCTACGGCGGCACCATGGGAGTCTATCCCGCTCTGACGTCCGATGCCTTCGGACTGAAAAACAACGGCGTCAATTACGGCATTATGTTTACCGGTTTTGCCCTGGGCGGCTATATAGGCCCGATTTTGGCCAATTATCTGTTTGACAGCACAGGCTCTTATCAGTCTCCTCTGATGGCTGTGGGAGTTATGGGTATTGTGGCTATTTTACTGACTCTTGTACTGCAGCGGATGAAAAAGGCGGCAGAAAGATAATTATGAGGATTTGGATATGGTGAGGAAAATTGATGAGAGAAGACGGGTTCGGATAAAGGTTTTCCGTTTTCGCGAGGACACAGGAGAAAAAGAATTCTGGTTCAGCTGCCTTTTTGACAGGCAGGGACGGGAAATAGAGGGAGAAGAATGCCCTCCTGATCTGAAATCACTGTTTTCATCTCTTGCGGAAGCGCAGCCTCCCATATCGGGAACGGAGAGGATGGGACTGATCTGGAGGGGAATCCCCTTTTCCCTTTCTCTCCTTCGCTATATCAGTATGACCTTGGGAGAGCTTCCGGATCTGCGGGCGGAGATGACGCCGGAGCAGGAGGGGGTTGCGGACTGCGGGCAGAACAGAAGATTTACCTGGAGAGAACTGAAGGAGGCCAGCGATGCTCTGGCTTCTTCTCTGATAAAAATCGGATTGGAGAAGGGAGATAAGGTTGCGGTAATCATGGACAACTGCTGGGAAAATATCGTATCGAAGCTTGCGGTGGAAAAAGCGGGCGGAATTACGGTAAACCTGAACATCCATGAGAAGGGAGAAATGCTGGAGCGTCTTCTGAAGGGAGCTGACGTGAAAATTCTCCTTGTCCGTCAGAGAATTAAGGCCAGAGAGCATATGGAGCTGCTTTATGAGATCTGTCCGGAGCTGCGGCACAGCACCCCCGATTCCGTCCGGTGTGCCAAGCTGCCGGCTCTTCGGACGGTGATTGTCACAGACAGGAAAAAGCCCAGAAGCTGTGCCTGGCAGCTGGAGGATCTGATCGACGAAGGGAGAACTATGGATCCCGGTCCGCTGAGAGAAAGAGAAAAGACCATTGATCCCTTAAGCACGGCAACCATTCTTCACACATCGGGAAGCTCGGGAATCCCGAAGGGAGTGATGCTCACACATTCTCAGCTGATAGAGAGCGCTCTGGTCCATGTGAAGAAAATGGAGCTTACGGACCGGGACCGCTTCTGCATGACCTCACCCATGTTCCACGCTCTGGGCTGCATCGGTTCGGTGCTGGCATCCGTAACGGCAGGGAGCACCCTGGTATTTCACGGATCTGTACGATGCGCGGCTCTTCCGGACGTGCTGAGAAAGGATACGTTTACTCCCGTGATTTTGGAAAAGCTGGAGGAATATGATTCCCAGGTGATCAGTCATGTGACCTGGAACGATGACGATAAAAAAGTGACGGCGTCCATTCTGGATATGATTGAAGAAGGAGCGGACGTGGTGATCTGTACGGGAGGCATGAGCGTGGATCCCGATGACAAAACTCCTTTGGCCATAAAAAATACGGGGGCGCGCATTGTATCCTACGGAGCTCCGGTGCTTCCGGGAGCTATGTTCCTGCTGGCTTATTATGAAAAGAACGGGAAAAAAGCGGTGATTATGGGACTGCCGGGCTGCGTGATGTATGCCAAGCGGACGATTTTTGACCTGATTCTGCCCCGGGTGATGGCGGACGATCCGGTAACGCCGGAGGAACTGGCAGCCCTGGGTGAAGGCGGCCTGTGCCTGAACTGCGAGCCCTGCGTATTTCCCAACTGCGGATTCGGAAAGGGCCATTGAGGCGCGGAGGCTGGGAAAGAAAAGACAGAAGGAGGGACAGCCGTGGAATTTACACACTTTGATGAACAGGGAAACGCCCATATGGTGGATGTGGGAGGAAAACAGGAGACAGAGCGGCTGGCTGTGGCCAGAGGCAGTATTTTTATGAGCAGGGAATGCCTGCGCAAGGTGACGGAAGGCTCCGTGGCAAAGGGCGACGTGCTGGGAGTGGCCAGGGTGGCCGGGATCATGGGAGCAAAGCAGACCTCTTCCCTGATCCCCCTCTGCCATGGACTGAACCTGACCAATATGACCATCGATTTTCAGGTTCTGGAAGAGAACTGTGAGATTCAGGCGATCTGCCGGGCCAGGACTACGGGAAGAACCGGCGTGGAGATGGAGGCCCTTACGGGGGTGTCCGTGGCCTTGCTTACGATCTACGATATGTGCAAGGCAGTGGACAAGACCATGGAAATGGGCGGCATTCATCTGGAATATAAATCCGGAGGAAAAAGCGGGGAGTTTCGGAATCCGGGGAGAGGACGGTAGACCCATATGAAGGACGGGTTTGGAAGAACCATTGATTATATGAGAATTTCCATTACGGACCGGTGCAATCTTCGCTGCAGATACTGTATGCCCTACGGAATTGAGCCGGTGGCCATGCAGGAAATTCTGTGCTTTGAAGAGATCGAGGCGGCGGCCCGCTGCGCGGCGTCCCTGGGAATCCGTCATCTGAAGGTTACGGGGGGAGAGCCTCTGGTGCGCAGAGGCTGCTGCCGCCTGGTG
Organism: uncultured Lachnospiraceae bacterium; assembly: GCA_944377325.1. Taxonomy (GTDB): domain Bacteria; phylum Bacillota; class Clostridia; order Lachnospirales; family Lachnospiraceae; genus Lachnoclostridium_A. The sequence continues at coordinate 9,090 of CALWEP010000205.1, read as the reverse complement.
AAGATGCTGAAGCAGGTGCCGGGCATCGAGAAGGTGACCCTGACCACCAACGGCGTTCTGCTGGAGGAATATCTGGAGCAGCTGTTGGATGCAGGGATTGACGGCATCAATGTCAGCCTGGACACTATGGATCCGAAACGATATAAGGATTTGACCGGAAGGGACTGCCTGGCTTCTGTTCTCAGAGCTTTGGAGCTGGCAGCCGCCGGAGTTCCTTCGGTGAAGGTCAACGCGGTTTCTCTGGATCTGGGAGAGGAAAACTGGACCGATCTTGTGAAGCTGGCTGAAAGGCTTCCGGTGGACGTACGCTTTATAGAGATCATGCCTATCGGTTACGGAAAGGAATTCCCTGCTCTGGACCACAGAGAGCTTCTGGACAAGCTGAAAATGCTCTATCCGGGCCTGAGGGAGGATCGCTCCCAGCATGGGTTCGGCCCGGCGGTATATTATAAAATTCCCGGCTTCCGCGGAAGCATCGGCTTTATCAGCGCCATTCACGGGAAATTCTGCAGCAGCTGCAACCGGGTGAGGCTGACGTCCCAGGGGTATCTGAAGACCTGTCTCTGCTATGAGGACGGCACCGATCTGCGGGCTGTTCTCAGAGAGGGATGGAATACGGGAGAAAAAGAGGGCCATTACTGCTGGCCGGAGGGACTGCGGCCGGATGATGCGGAGCTTCAGGGACGGCTCAGGAAGGCGTTTGAAGAGGCGCTTAGAAAAAAACCGGCAGCCCATTGTTTTGAGGAGCCGGAGAAAATCACGGAAGCAGGGAATATGGCTTCAATCGGAGGATGACAAGATGACGGAACAGACAGGGAAAAAAGGAATTGTGAAAGCGATCTGCATCAGCGCTGCAAAAGGAACGGAAAAGCACGCGGTGGAGGAAGGACATTTTATTGTGGACTTCGGGATCGAGGGCGACGCTCACGGAGGAAACTGGCACCGCCAGGTGAGCCTTCTCTCCTATGACAAGGTGGAGGAATTCAACCGGCGGGGGGCGGACGTGGGAGACGGAGCCTTCGGAGAGAATCTGGTGGTCTCAGGCCTGGATTTCAGGGCTATGCCTGTGGGCACCAGGCTCCGTGCGGGAACTGCGGTGCTGGAGATGACCCAGATCGGAAAGGAATGCCACAGCCACTGTGCCATCTTCAAGCGGATGGGAGAGTGCATCATGCCGCGGGAAGGCGTGTTTGCCAAGGTGATCACAGAGGGCATCATCCGACCGGGAGATGAAATGACCGTGGAAGAGCCGGCTTCGGACCGGCCGTTTCAGGCCGCGGTGATCACCTTGAGCGACAAGGGCTTCCGGGGAGAGCGAAAGGATGAAAGCGGACCGGCGGCAAAGGAATTTCTGGAAAAAGCCGGCTACGAGGTTGTGGAGACGCTGCTGCTGCCGGATGAGCCGGGAATGCTGAAAACCCAGCTGATTCGCCTTGCGGACAGCCGCCAGGTGGATCTGATTCTCACCAGCGGAGGCACGGGCTTTTCTCTCCGGGATCAGACTCCGGAGGCCACGCTGGCGGTGGCGGACCGGAATGCTCCGGGGATCGCGGAAGCCATCCGGTATCGCTCCATGGAGGTGACGGACCGGGCCATGCTGGGACGGGGAGTGTCCGTAATCCGCGGAAAAACCCTGATTGTGAATCTGCCCGGCAGCCCGAAGGCGGTGCGGGAGAGCCTGGGCTTTATCCTGGGAAGTCTGGACCACGGACTGCGGATTCTGAGAGGAAGCGCCTCAGAATGTGCGCGGGCGGAAAAGGAACCGGACAGAGAATAAAAATAAGAGAAAACAGAGGAGGAAATTTATGAGAAAAGCAGTCATTTTTGCAGGTGTGGTAATGTTGGGGATGATGGCAGGGTGCTCCGGACAGAAGGCGGAGACAACGGCGGCCGTCAGCGAGACTTCCCAAACTGCAGAGGAAACGGAAGCTTCCGTGCAGGAGGAAGGAGAAGGAACAGAGATTCTGGTAGCTGCGGCGGCCAGTCTGAAGAATGCCTATGAGGAGGAACTGATCCCCATGTTTGAGGAGCAGAATCCGGGTGTGACCGTAGTAGGCACTTATGACAGTTCGGGAAAGCTTCAGACCCAGATTGAAGGCGGGCTGGAGGCGGACGTGTTCATGTCCGCAGCCGTGAAGCAGATGAACAGCCTGGATGAGGAAGGACTGATTGATTCTCAGACGATCGTAAATCTTCTGGAGAATAAGATCGTTCTGATTGTTCCGGAATCGGGAGGAGAGGGCATGGAAGCCTTTGAGGACATCGAGAAGGCGGAAGCCATCGCTCTGGGAGATCCGGCCAGCGTACCCGCCGGTCAGTATGCCCAGGAGGCTTTGACAAGCCTGGGAATTTGGGATAAAATTCAGGATAAGGTGAGCTTTGGCTCCAACGTGACGGAAGTGCTCAATCAGGTGGCGGCCGCCAGCGCGGATGCGGGTATTGTTTACGCTACGGACGCAGCCTCCATGAGCGACCAGGTAAAGGTGATCGCTGAGGCGCCGGAGGGAAGTCTGAAGGAAGCGGTTATCTATCCGGTAGCTGTGGTGAAAACTACGGCTCACCAGGAAGAAGCGGAAGCTTTTGTTGAATTCCTGCAGACGGAGGAGGCCATGGCCGTATTCCAATCCTACGGATTTTCAGCCGGAAACTGAGACGGAGCAGGAGCCCTGAGTGATCAGGGCTCTTCTGCATAAGAATGAAGAATGTGAGGAGAAGCAGCGTATGGATTGGTCCCCCATATTGATATCAATGAAGACGGCCTCCCTGTCGATCTTCGTTACTTTTTTTCTGGGGATATTTTCGGCATGGGCGGTAATCCGCTTGGAACATCCGGCCTGGAAGGCCTTCTGGGACGGACTTCTGACTCTTCCCCTGGTTCTTCCCCCTACGGTGGCGGGCTTTTTTCTGCTGTATCTGTTCGGGGTAAAAGGACCGGTGGGAAAATTTTTCCTGGATTTTTTCTCCGTGAAGATTGCCTTTTCCTGGCCGGCCACAGTGCTGGCGGCAGTGACCATGTCTTTTCCCCTGATGTATCGCTCGGCCAGGGGGGCTTTTGAGCAGGTGAACCCGGACCTGGTGGCTGCGGCCAGAACACTGGGGATGGGAGAGTGGGAGATTTTCCGGAATGTAATTCTGGCAAACGCCGTTCCCGGAGTGGTGAGCGGCGGAGTGCTGGCTTTTGCCAGAGGACTGGGAGAATTCGGAGCTACCTCCATGATTGCCGGGAATATAGCGGGAAAAACCCGTACCCTGCCCATGGCGGTCTATTCGGAAGTGGCTGCCGGGAATATGGAAGCTGCCTGGATGTACGTGGCAGTGATCGTATTCATTGCGTTCGCCTCCGTGATGGTTATGAACGGGGCGGCGTGGAAGGCGGAAGGAGGAAAGAGGCGTGGAAAATGAAACAGGAGGTTTCTGCCTGGAGGCAGACATAAAAAAGCAGCTGAAAAGCTTCAGGCTAGAGCTGTCCTTTCAGGCCGGAGGAGGCTGTCTGGGCATTCTGGGGCCCTCCGGATGCGGAAAGAGCATGACGCTGAAATCCATCGCAGGAATCGTCACTCCGGACAGCGGAAGCATTATTCTCCGAAACGGAGAGAGCCGGAGGGTGCTCTATGATTCCCGGACGGGGCGGAATGAGCGGCCGCAGGCCAGAAAGGTGGGGTATCTGTTCCAGAATTACGCCCTGTTCCCCAATATGACCGTGGAGGAAAACATTGCCGCCGGCGTGAGGGGAAGGGAAAGAAGAAAGAAAACGGGGGAAATGCTGGAGCGGTTCGGTCTGGTGGGGCTGGAGAAACGATATCCTCTTCAGCTGTCGGGAGGCCAGCAGCAGAGAGTTGCCCTGGCCCGCATCATGGCCTACGAACCGGACGTGATTCTGCTGGACGAGCCCTTTTCCGCCATGGACACGCACCTGAGGGAAAAGCTTCGGCTGGAGCTTCAGAAGATCCTTAAGGAATACGGAGGAGTTTCCGTGCTGGTAACCCATGACCGGGACGAGGCCTATCAGCTGTGCCGCAATATGGTTCTTATGGATCAGGGAAAGGCCATGGCGGCGGGGGATACCAGGGAGCTGTTTCAGAATCCCGTAACCTGCAAGGCTGCCAGGTTTACGGGCTGCAAAAATATTTCCAGGATCCGGCGTACGGGGGAGCATACTCTGCAGGCGCTGGACTGGGGCGGCCTGGAGCTTTTCGCGGACCGTCCCATAGGAGACGGGATTACGGCAGTGGGGATTCGGGCCCATGACTTTGAACCCCTTTCACAGGGAGAGGCGGACCGGTGGAAAGAGCGGGAGGACGGAAATCTGATTCCCGTAAGGGAGCCTTCCGTGTCGGAAATGCCTTTCGAGTGGTATGTCACATTGGAAAACGGGCTTTGGTGGAAAACGGAAAAAAGCATTCATGCTCATTCCGCGGGAGAGGTGATTCCTCCCTGGCTGAGGATCCCTCCGTCGGCCCTTATTCTTCTCACCGGGGAACCGGAATGACAGGAGCGGTTATGAAAACAGGAGCGTTGATTGTGGCAGCGGGTCAGGAACGGGCACAGGCAGAGTTCCGGCCCATGCTGCCGGTGGGAGACAGCACGGTGATCCGCCGGATCATCATAACCCTGCAGCAGGCCGGGATCGAGCCGGTGGTGGTGGTGACGGGCCAGCAGGGAGACGAGCTGGAAAAGCACATTTCCAAGCTGGGAGTGATCTGTCTCCGAAACAGAGATTATGAAACAACTCAGATGTTTTACAGTATCTGCCTGGGACTGAACTACATTGAGGATCTCTGCGACCGGGTGTTCGTTCTTCCGGCAAAATTTCCCATGTTTCTGCCGGTTACCGTCAGCCGGATGATGGAGTCCCAGGCTCCGGCCGTATGCCCGACGGTGAACGGAAGGCGGGGGCATCCCGTTCTTCTGGCGAAGGAAATGATTCGTCAGATCACATCCTATGAGGGCGACTATGGGCTGCGGGGAGCGCTGAGACAGCCGGAGATCAGTGAAAAGGTGGAGGAGATCACCGTGGAGGATGAAGGAATCATCCAGGCGGTGGAGACGAAGGAGGACTGCCGCCGGCCTTCGGTGGAGAGGGGGCAGATCCAGATTCATCCGCAGATCCGTCTGAGCTTCGGGCGCAATGAAGCCTTTTTCGGGCCGGAGATGTCCCGGTTTCTCAGCCTGATCGATCACACAGGCTCCATGCAGACTGCCTGCAGGCAGATGCATATGTCCTACACAAAGGGCTGGAATCTTTTGAAGGATGCGGAAAGGCAGCTGGGATATCCGCTGCTGCTTACCCGCTCAGGAGGAGCGGACGGCGGCTTTTCTCAGCTTACGCCGAAGGCGGCGGATTTCCTGGCCCGGTACCGGGAGATGGAGCGGAGAATGCGGAAGGAAGCTGCGGAATTATTCGGAGAATATTTCCCGGAATACGGGAAGGGGCAGGAGGTTTGACATGGAAGAACTGTTTGAAAAGGTGAAGGAATACCTGGAAAAAGGAAAGGGCGCCGTTCTGGTTACGGTGATTGCCAGCTCCGGCTCCACCCCCAGAGGCGCCGGTTCCCGTATGCTGGTAACGGAAGACGGAATTGTCTGCGGGACCATAGGAGGAGGCGCGGTGGAGTACAGAGCGTCCCAGACGGCCGGCGAGGCTCTCAGGAAGAAGGCGTCTTCTGCCAGAGGCTTTACGCTTACCAGAGACCAGGTGGCGGATATCGGAATGGTCTGCGGAGGGAATGTGAGCGTGTACTTCCAGTACATGGATCCGGAGAGTCCGGCTGCGGGGGAAGCGGTGCGCCGCCTGACGGATGCCTTTCGGAGGGACGAGGACAGCTGGCTGGTTCTGGACATTACGGATGAGACCTGCTGGAGCATGGACGTCTGCAGGGAAGAAGATCTGAAGAAGCAGGAGGGACCGTTCCCGGAGCTGGTGAAGGAAAAGGGCGGGGAGGCGTTCGGCTCCAAAGCCCTTCAGACAGAGGCCGGGGGAAGAAAATATTATGTGGAGCCCCTGGTACAGGCAGGCACGGTATATGTATTCGGCGGCGGGCATGTGGCCCAGGAGCTGGTGCCCCTTCTGTCCCATGTGGGATTTTCCTGTACGGTGATGGATGACAGGGAGGAGTTTTCCAACCCTGCCGTTTTTCCGGATGCGAAAAGAACGGTAGTGGGAGATATGAACCGGATCGGAGATTACCTGCAGATCACAGACAGAGATTACGTCTGCATCATGACCAGAGGCCATCAGTTTGACTATTACGTGCAGCGGCAGGCTCTGGCGGCGAAGCCGAAATATATCGGGGTCATGGGAAGCCGAAATAAGATACGGGTAGTGACGGAAAAGCTTTTGGAGGACGGGTTCTCCCAAGAAGAGATTGAAGGCTGCCATATGCCCATCGGAACCAGGATTTTGGCGGAGACTCCTGCGGAGATCGCCGTGAGCATTGCGGGAGAGCTGATACGGGTAAGGGCGGAAAGCCGGAACGGGAAAAGCTGAAAGCCTGCTTTAAGCAGGCTTTACAATGACGGCGGTGCCGTGGAGGTCACAGAGGGGAACCAGGGAAAGAGGGCCGGCTTCCGCTTCATACTCATCTGCGGCCTGCCGGACGCCCCGGAAGCGGCCGTTGTTGTAATCATGGAGAAGAATCATGCCTCCGGGAGAGAGTCTGGGATAAAAATAGCGGAGACCTGCCAGAATGGGGGCGTACAGATCGGCATCCAGGCTGACCAGGGCATAGGTCATATGCTCCAGACCTTCTGCGGTATCGGGAAAGAAGCCTTTCCGGATTACCGCCTGTTCGGGAAAAGGAAGGAGGGACAGCACCAGCTGCTCGCTGGTATCGGAAAATTCGCCCTCGCGGGCGAAGGAGCAGCTGCGGGCCGTCTCTTCTTTTATGTCCCGGGCCGAAAATCCTTCGAAGGTGTCGAAAAGATAAAGCGGCCGGCGGGGGAACAGGGCGTTCAGCTTCCGGGCCGTGAAGCCTCTGTATACGCCCAGTTCCCCAATGGCTCCGGCAACGGCTCCGGATTCCAGGCGGTCTGCCATCCGGCAGAGAACGGCGCTTCGGATATCCAGAAGCTGCCTCAGATCCCGAAGAAACAGAACGGGACCGGAATATCCCGCCGCCTGAGCCTGCTGCAGGAGGGCGCGGGACCGCTCCTCGTCGGAGACGGCAATGAGAACGGAGTCAGGACCGGAAGCAACCGCTTCTTCCACGGAGAGAACCGGGATCCGGTCCAGGAAGGCGCCGCGGAGCGCAGCGCTGTTGTCGCCGAAGGCAGTGATTCGGAAAAACTCCGTATTAATAAGTGAGGAACAGGATCGGCCGAACTGGCCGGCTCCTAAAATAACCAGTGTTTTCATGGAGAACATCCTTTCTTGGTTCTGCTTCCGTAAGAAAAGCTTGATGTGAGTTCAGTATACTCCGCAGAGGCGGCGGTGACAAGAGACTTGGCTTGAAAAATAAGCGGGTGTGATTTATACTGTTTTCAGAGAAAATAATCTCAGAGGGGGAACGGACATATGACAGAGCTGCTGCCGGGGATTTACGAAATTGAACTGACTTCGGATCGGGGAGTGACCAGGGAGATCCATATCTTTCTCATACCGGGAAAGCCGGGGGAGCGCAGTCTGATGATCGATACGGGCTATCGGAAGCAGAACTGTCTGGAAAAAATGGAGAGAGTGCTGAAGGAACTTGGGATTCCATTTGACCGTCTGGATGTCTTTCTGACGCACAAGCACCATGATCATACCGGTCTGGCGGCGGTATATGAGAGTCGGGGAGCCAGACTGTTTATGAATCCGGAGGAAAACCGCCACCCCTATGACTGCCTGTACTACAGCCATGAGCGGGGAAGGGACAGCGGAAACAGCCAGTATCAGGTGCTGAAAAGCGTGGGAGTGACGCCGGAGGAGACGCCTGAGGTATGGGAAATGTTTATGGAGATCCGCCGGAGAGTGGAGAGCAACCGAGGATGGGAGTACGAGGTGCCTGAATTCCGGTTTCTGCCCGTGACTGCCGGGCAGCGTTTTGCATACGGAGAATATTCTTTTGAGGCCGTGCCTTTCCGCGGACATACGTACGGGCAGATGGGACTGCTGGACAGAGAGAAAAAGCTGCTCTTTTCCGGAGACCAGATCATAGACGGGATCGTTCCCATTGTGGGGACCACCTATGAAGGAGACCATCTGCTGGAGGCTTATTTCAGATCTTTGGATCGGCTGATGCATCAGTACGGTGATTGCCTGCTTATTCCGGCCCACGGAAATCCTATCCGGGACGTGCGCCGGGTGGCGGAAAGAATCGTTTTTTCCTATCTGGATAAGGCAGATATGATCAAAAGGATCCTGGACCACAGCGGGAGAAAAATGACGGTGAGAGAGGTGGCCTGCACGGCTTACGGAATGAAAAGCATTCCTGAGGATACGGATGAGTTTGTAAAGCTGAAAATGGTCATGAGCAAGACCTTTTCCTGTCTGGAATACCTTTTGGATGAGGATTTCGTGATCCGGACAGAGAAGGACGGGACGTTTTACTGGCAGTCGGCCATGGTCTGATTTTCGTGAAAGGAACAAAAAGCGGAGCTGGAAACAGTTTCCGCTTTTTCTGAGCCTTTTTCCGGAAAACGCAACTTTTCCCATGCCGCGGTTATCTATAGAGTAGAAATAAATAAACAGGGCAGCGAGGTGATGGATGTGAAACAGGATCTGTACGAGAAAGTGGTTTCCCATATATTGGAAAACCAGGAGAAATTTTACCGGCTGGCGTACAGCTATGTGCAGAACGAGCAGGATGCTCTGGACGCAGTCCAGAATGCGGTCTGCAAGGCTCTGGAGCACTACGGGAGCCTGAAAAACGAAAATGCGGTGAGAACCTGGATGTACCGCATCGTGGTAAATGAAAGCCTTCTCCTTCTGAAAGAGAAAAAGCGTCTGGTGCCGGCCGGAGACTCCATTCGGGAGGAAGCTTCCTATGAAGAAAAGGGCTACGAAACGGGGGAGGAAATTTATTCCCATATCAACAGTCTGGCGGAGGATGTGCAGAGCATCATCAAGCTCCGGTTCTATGAGGAGCTGCCCCTGAAGGATATCGCTCA
>CALWEP010000204.1 GCA_944377325.1 uncultured Lachnospiraceae bacterium | reverse complement strand
GTGATCTTCACCCCTCTGGCCAGAGCAGCCTCATGAACCTTCAGCCCATAGTAGCCTACGCCGCAGAAGGACGGGATCAGTGACGGGTGGATATTGATGATTTTCCCCCGGTATTCCTGTATCATCGCCGGAGGAATCGTCACCAGAAAGCCTGCCAGCACGATCAGATCGGGAGAATATTCCTTTACCTTTTCCAGCAGCGCCTCATTAAAGGCCTGCCGGTCGGGGAAGCTCTTGGGAGAAACGGATACGGCCTCAATGCCGTGCCGTCTCGCGCGCTCCAGGGCATAGGCTCCCGGATTGTTGCTGATCACCGCCGTCACCTGTGCATTGGTGATCTTACCGCCGTCAATGGCGTCCAAAACAGCCTGAAGATTCGTTCCTCCTCCGGACACCATCACAATCACTCTCAGCATAAGGTCACTCCCTTTTCTCCCTCTTCCAGGCTTCCGATCACATAAGGAGTCTCTCCCGCTGCCCTCATGGCCTCCATGGTCCGCTCCGCATCCGCCGGATCCACGGCAACGATCATTCCGATCCCCATATTGAACGTGTTGTACATCACCTTTTCTTCCACCTGGCCTTTTTTCGCCATCAGGCGGAAAATAGGCGGAACCTCATAGCTGTCCTTCCGTATTACGGCCCGGATTCCGTCCTTCAGCATTCTGGGCACGTTCTCATAGAAGCCGCCTCCCGTAATGTGGCTGCAGGCTTTTATACGCACTCCTGCGGCCTTTACGGCCTTCAGAGCCTTCACATAGATCTTGGTGGGAGCCAGAAGCGTGTCTCCCAAGGTGCCTCCCAGCTCCTCCCAGCAGGTATTCAGTCCTTCCTTTGTCATTTCCTGTTCGAAGATCTTTCTTACAAGGGAAAAGCCGTTGCTGTGTACGCCGGAGGAAGCCATGCCGATGAGCACATCCCCTGCCTTCAAGTCTGCGCCGGTGATCAGATCCTTCTTATCCACCACGCCTACGGAAAAGCCGGCCAGATCGTATTCATCCACAGGATAAAAACCGGGCATCTCCGCCGTTTCACCGCCTACCAGAGCGGATTCCGCCTGGCGGCAGCCTTCTGCCACACCGGAGACAATGGCCGCAATCTTTTCCGGAACCTGTTTGCCGCAGGCAATATAATCCAGGAAAAACAGCGGCTCCCCTCCGGCGCAGGCCACGTCATTGACGCACATGGCCACGCAGTCGATGCCCACCGTATCATGACGGTCCATCAGAAAAGCCAGCTTCAGCTTTGTTCCCACACCGTCCGTACCGGACAGCAGCACCGGCTCCTCCATATCCTTAAACGCTTTTGCGGAAAAGGCTCCGGAGAATCCGCCGATTCCTCCCAGAACCTCCGGCCGGGCCGTGCTCTGTACATGTTTTTTCATCAGCTCCACCGCTTTATATCCCGCTTCAATATCTACTCCCGCATTCTTATAATCCATTTTGACTCCTCCGCACTCCGAATCGTTGATCCCCGTTGTTTTATTTCTTCATATCTGCCAGATACGCCTCATATCCTACGGCGTCCAGCTTCTCCGATTTCCTCATCACATCATTTTTCAGCTCTTCCGAATACTGCTTCAGCCTTCCTAAAAGAGCCTCGTCCGACGTTGCCAGGATCTTCGCCGCCAGAATGCCCGCATTCGTTCCTCCGTTGATGGCTACGGTGGCCACGGGAATCCCGGAGGGCATCTGTACAATGGAGTAGAGCGAATCCACTCCTCCCAGATCGGAGGTCTTCATGGGAATGCCGATCACCGGCATGGAAAACAGTGCCGCGCACATTCCCGGCAGATGAGCCGCCTTTCCCGCTCCTGCGATAATCACCTTATAGCCTCTCTCCTCCGCAGACTTCGCATACTGGAAAAACACATCCGGTTCCCGGTGGGCGGAAATGATGGTCATTTCAAACTCCACTCCCAGTTTTTCAAGAACTGCCGCCGCCTGGGCCATTACCGGCATATCTGAATCGCTGCCCATTACAATGCCTACTTTTGCCATTGCATCTGTCTCCTTTTCATTCATCAGAAAAATTCTCTTGTTTGATTAGTTATTCTTATAAGCTGCATTAATAATACAATCACAACTTATTAAAAATAATACTAGTTTTTCCCGACGAAGTCAATAGGTTCATTAAGCTTTTCCGCTCCGGCCGCGGCAAAGCGCCCGTTCCGGATTACGGGAAGCTCTGTTCCGTCCTCTCTCACCGCCGTAATGTCTCCCAGCTCCTTATAAGGGATGGTAATATCCGTATGGCAGTTAAAATAGGCCTTGGACAGATCTGTTTTCCTCAGAACGGAACATTCATTGTCCCGAGCGACCATCTCTTTCCCGTTGGGGTTGTATACCGGGCTGTCTTCCGCCCAGCTGTAGCAGGTATCCCCCACGGCAAAGTGGGGTCCCATCTTTTCCGCGATCAGAATGGGAAGCTTTTCCGTAATGCCGAACTCTTCCGCAGTGCGGTAGGCCGTGGTATTGGTCCCTACCGCAAATTCGCCCATAGGAAGAGTGTCATGGTTTTTCAGGATTACCTGCTTCACCAGCTTCTTTCCCTCTTCCTCGTCAGAAAAGTTCCCGCAGGAATACTCCCGCACCATTCCGTCTTTAAACCGAAGCCGCAGATCCCGAAACTGAAAATCTCCGATGTATACATTCTTCACATGAAGCAGGCCTTCCGTTCCCGCAAGAACCGGAGAGGTAAATACCTCCCCTACGGGAATGTTCACGTCTGCCACGCAGTTCTCAAAATTCGTCTCTTTTTCCCTGTCCTTCAGCGGATGGAGAACGACCTGCAGATCCGTATCGTTCCCCTCTCCCCCTTTGATCCGGACGCAGGCAGCCTGGTCCAGCACATCGATGATGGCCTGCTGCATCTGCTTATACTCCTCATAGTCCAGAGTATTGATGCGGATGATCTCCAGGAAGATCTCTTCATACCGCTCCCCGATCTCCGGAACGGGGAACGAGATGATGGTGAAGCTGGTCTCATCTCCCGGAATGTACTTGCGGACAATCTTTTCCCGCTCCCCGGCCGCCTCTCTCAGCAGCTTCTCCTGTTTTTCGCTCAGAGCCGGGCTTTCTTTTTTATTGACCGGCTCAAAGCCGGCCTGACCGAAGGTCTCCACCACAGCCGGTCCGGCGTAGGCAGCCGCTTCCTTTTTATATTTCTCGTAAGCCTTTCTGGTTACCGCCGTCTTTCGGTCTTTAAAAGCCTTATCCAGGTAAAGGGCGCTGTCATAGCGGTGATCGTACTCATACTGGCGGTTTGGACCGGCAGAAAAATATCCTGCCTTCCGTCCGTCCATTTTATTTACGGACCGGACCGCCGCCCTGCAGAACAAAGGCTCCAGCCCCATAGCCCGGAAATTTTGCACCGCCATGCGGATCATCCGCTCAAATCCCAGCTCATAGCGGATCATCACCGTTCCTTTCGCGGAAAGATCCCGGCGCATTACTTCAAATCCTTTCCGGAAGCCCTCCGTATAGGTATCCGCCATGAGGCGGACCGTCTCCTCCGGAAGGCTGTTCAGGTAAGCCGCCGTCTTCCGCTCTCCGTCTGAAATGTACTCTCCGAACCGGTACAGATAGCGCAGATCGGAAAGATCGGAATTCATAATGATATCCTTTGCGAAGGTCAGCGAGGGATCCAGAGCTTCCCTCACCCGGTACTCCTCCATTTTATCGCAGTAGTCGCTCACATACCAGTACAGAACCCTTTTCACCTGTTCCGCCAGAGGCAGATAGGCCGTCTCCGCCCCGTCCTCCTTCCCTTCGCCGGGAAGAGCGGCTCCGTCTGCAGCCGCCATGGTAAACAGATTATAGACTTCAATGAAAGTCTCCTGCATAATGGCCATATCCTCCAGCCGGTTTTCAAAGGCACAGACAATCTCCCCCCTCAGCTCTCCGTAAAGGAAGGAAAGCAGCTGCCCGTATTCCCTGCCCAGCTGCCTTTCCGCCCAGGCAGGATTGCCGTAGCTGTGCCCATAGTTTTTCGGAAGAATATCCTCATACAGCCGTTCGTTCCTCTCCTCGCACTCTTTCATGGTCAGCTCCCGGCCGCTCTGCAGTTCCCTGTAAACTTCTCCTACCATCAGCAGAAAGTCTGCTGTTTTCCGGAAATAATCGGCAAAGGAGGACGCCACTGCCTCCTCCTCTCTGATCTCCCGGATCCTTTCCATGGAAAGCTCATATCTTTCCCGTACAATCTCCATATTATCCATTTTTCCTCATCCTTTCAGACCGATTATTGCCATGCAGACCCAGAACAGCGCCCACAGTCCGCTTACCGCCAGGCTCACTCTGGCCATGAGATAGTTTCTGTTCCTTTCCAAAAAAGCCAGCCAGCCGTACCAGATGCTCACCAGGGCAAACAGCAGGCTGGAAAAGCCCAGAGCTCCCGCATAAAGCCCTGCCGTTCCGTTTCCCCTTACGGCCAGCCAAATGCATAAGGCTCCCAGAGCCGTGGCGGCCGCAGCAAGAGCAAACGCCATCTTTCCCCTTTTGGCCAGGGGCTTCCTGATATAGGAAATCTTAGCAGGTCTTTTTTCCATTCATTCTCCTCCTTCTGTATTTCTGGATAATCCGGTAGGACACAAATCCCAGAGCCCCTCCGATGGTATTGAGCAGGATATCGTCCACATCAAAGCTTCCCACCTTCCAGACCAGCTGCGTAACCTCAATGGCCAGGCTGAAGCTGAAGGAAAACAGCACCGTATTGTACCATTTCCGGCTCCGCCTGCTGACCACAGGCAGAAAAAAACCAAAGGGCATAAAGCCCACTGCATTTCCCACTATATTTAATAAGAATGCCTTCATTCCCAGCTGCTCCCGGTAAATGATGAACCTCTTGATTTCTCTGAATAACACAAGATTATAATGGTACTCCTCCCTTATTTCCATCCGGTCAAAGGACTCTGCGAAAAACATGAAATAAACCACCAGAGCCATATAGACAATCAGGAGTACCCAGCCCAGCTTCTGCTTTTTCGTTGTATTGCGAATCATACACACTCTCCAATTTCCTGGTCTTCCTTCCGGAGCCTCCGGATAAGGGCAAAGCAGGGAGCGGACCATTCCCCGCCCCCTGCTTGAAAAATATCAGATTAAAATGTGATCTCGGACTTTCTCCTGAGAAGAATCCCTCCGCTCACAATGGCCATGACCCCTACGGCCAGACCGACGGTGAGAATCACGGAGCCGATCACAATATTCAGAACTCCCGTATTTCTCATGGTCTTATAGACTTTCTCCATATTCACCACTCCTATTTTACACCGTACTGATCATAGTATGCGTCAATGGCTGCCTTTAAGCGGTCATCAATCACCACTCTGCCCTTGTACTCCCGGTTGTAGAGATGTTCCACCACGTCGGCCATGGTCACAATGGCTGTCGTCTTGAAGCCGAACTGCTCCTCAATCTCCTTCAGAGCGGATTTCTCTCCCTGTCCTCTCTCCATGCGGTCCACGCTCACCACCAGTCCCAGCACATTCACGTCGCCCTGGGCACGGATGATGGGCAGCGTCTCATGAATGGAGGTACCTGCCGTAGTTACGTCCTCAATAATCACAACTTTATCGCCGTCATTGATCGGGCCTCCTAAAAGGATTCCCTTATCGCCGTGATCCTTTACCTCTTTTCTGTTGGAGCAGTAGCGGATGTCTGCGCCGTAATGCTCGCTGAGGGCCATGCTGGCCGCTACGGACAGGGGAATTCCCTTATAGGCCGGTCCGAACAGCACATCAAAATCTGTGCCGAAGGTGCTCTGAATGGCCTTTGCGTAATACTCTCCCAGTCTGCGCAGTTGAGCTCCCGTACGATAAAATCCGGTATTTACAAAAAACGGAGTCTTTCTGCCGCTCTTGGTTACAAAATCTCCAAAACGCAGAACCTCACAGTCAATCATGAATTCGATAAATTCCTGCTTATAGCTTTCCATATTCCTGAAACCTCCTGTATGGGCGGATATTTTCACCGCTGTATCT
>CALWEP010000203.1 GCA_944377325.1 uncultured Lachnospiraceae bacterium | reverse complement strand
ATTCCGATGTCTCCACATTGATGTTCTGATAAGGCGTATCCGCATAATAGCCGGACTGACAGTACTGGATGAGCACATTCTTCGCCGTCAGCGGTCCTTCATCGCTCTCCTGAGGCTCGTCCGCCTGATACCTGTGGTACAGCCCGTCCTGCTCATCATACAGGAAATAGGGATGGTACATGGGGTATCCCGGCAGAATCTTCCGGGCCTCCACAGCCGACTCGTAATCCAGGCTCACCGGCTGATCCGGCCTGGCAAACAGATAGTGTCCCTCATATCCTTCTTCGTATTCCTGACTGTAGCCCAGGGCCTGAATGGCTGCCTGAATGCCCTGAAAGCTGGTGTAGGCATTGTGGGGAGATTTCCTGTCATTGGAGCGGAAAAACGCCTGCGTCCCGCTTCCCTCTATTCCGTTGATATTGTCAATCAGCTTCAGATCCGGCTTGGCAAACGTACTCTGACCGTAATGGGCATAGATCGCGTCAAATTCATTTGCAAAGGCGATAAAGCAGTTGCGGCAGCTCCTTACGGATCCAATCCTCTCCAGATCGTCATAATCCTCAAGCAGAGCCATATATCTGACCATATCTCCCTCCACCGGCACCTCATAGATCACTCCGGCCCGCCCCATGCCGTAGTGAGGCCAGGATTCCTTGTCATTGCTGATCATCACAGCCACCGGTCTTCTGTCCGCCTTCTCCACCGCCGTCATCTCCCCCGTCAGATAACTGCGTATCTTTCCGTCTACGGCAATCCGCTCTTCCGGATAAAGGTCTTCTTCTGTCTCCGGCTCGCTGGCCGCAGTCACCTCTACCGGCTGCTCCTTTGAGGTCTCCTCCTGCACAGGAGCGGTGGCCACCGCATCCTCATATTTTTTTCCGCATCCGGAAGCCGCAGAAATCAGGGCCAATCCCAGACACAGGGCGTATCCCCCCGCAATTTTCATCTCACGTACCCTCTCCTCTCCAGGATCTCCGCCTGCTTTTTCTCCATAACCAGGCGTTCCTCCTCTTCCATATGGTCATAGCCGAACAGATGAAGCATACTGTGAGCGACCAGAAACGCCAGCTCCCTTTCCTGGGAATGACCGTATTTCTCCGCCTGCTCCTCCACCTTTTCCACAGACACCACAATATCCCCCAGCATCAGCTCTCCCGTCTCCGGATTGAAGTAGTCCTCCGCCTGCTCTTCCAGACCGTCGAAATCTGCCGGCCGCCCATACTCGATCATGGGAAAGGACAGCACGTCCGTAGGACTGTCAATTCCTCTGTGATCCCGGTTGATCTCCCGTATGGAAGCATTGTCCGTCAGGGTTACGCTCACCTCCGCTTCATAGGGACAGTCCTCGTAGTCCATAGCTTCCTCCACCACCTCGCGGATAATCTTCTCCCAAGGAAGCGCCAGCTTTTTCTCCGCCTCGTATTCAATCTCTACTGTCATTTTTCCTTCTCCTTATGCCCTTATTGGGCTTTTCTCCTCTGCCCTTTTCCCGCTCCTTCGTCCTGCTCTCATAGTCGTCGTAAGCCTGCACGATCTTCTGTACCAGCGGATGGCGCACCACGTCCTGATTCGTCAGACGGCAGAACCCGATGTCATCGATTTTCGCCAGGATCTTCAGGGCCATATCCAGTCCGGAAACCGTTCCGGGAGCCAGGTCCTTCTGGGTTTGGTCTCCCGTAATGATCACTTTGGAGCCGAACCCGATTCTGGTAAGAAACATCTTCATCTGAGCCGGAGTGGTATTCTGCGCTTCGTCCAGAATGATGTATGCGCTGTCCAGGGTCCGCCCGCGCATATAGGCCAGAGGAGCCACCTCGATCAGCCCTTTCTCCGAATTGTGCAGATAGCTTTCCGCCCCCATGATCTGGTACAGGGCATCGTACAGCGGGCGCAGGTACGGGTCGATCTTGCTCTGCAGGTCTCCCGGCAGGAAGCCCAGCTTTTCCCCCGCCTCAATGGCCGGACGGGTAAGAATGATTCTGTTCACCTCTCCGTTTTTAAACGCCTGGATCGCCATGGCCATGGCCAGATAGGTTTTTCCCGTTCCCGCCGGTCCGATTCCGAATACGATCATCTTTTTGCGGATCATATCCACGTACTGCTTCTGTCCCACGGTTTTGGGCTTCACCGGCTTGCCGTTTATGGTGCGGCAGATAATATCCCTGTCAATCTCCAGGATCTGGCTGTCGCTCTCCGAAAAAGAAAGGGACAGGGCATAATCCACGTTCTGCTCCGTAATGGCATTCCCCCTTCGGGAAAGCTCGATCAGATTGGAAAATACGCTCCGGGCCTTCCTTACCATTTCCTCCGGGCCGATCACCTTGATCATTCCGTCCCTGGCGATCATGGTTACGTGGAGCGTCCTCTCGATTTTCTTGATGTAGCTGTCGAACTGCCCGCAGACATTCTGCTCATGCTCTGCGGGGATGTCGATCATGGTTTCTATCACACTCATTCTGTTCTGTCATTCTCCTCTGCCGCCGGCGCCTCCGAAAGAGGAAGCCGCCTCCGTTCTCCTATGGATTCCCGAAGGACCGCATTTCCCTCTATGGAAAAGCCGGAACCGTTTTCTACTATTCTAGCATTATTTTCTTCAATCTGCACCCCTTTTTGCGTCAAATTTTCTTCAAACTCTTCCTGCACCTGCTGCCTGATCTTTTCCTTTTCCTCCTCCGTATACATTCTCTCACCGGAAGAATATTCCTCCGCCTCTATGATTCCCCACCATACCGGAAGGCAGAAGCTGCCGGTCAGCCGGAGCTGGCGCTCCTCCTGATATGTTCTCCACAGCGTCCCTTCCTCTGCCGGAGGGATCAGGCGCAGAGCGAAATTGCCCAACCGGACGTACAGCCCTCGTCTGACCCGCCCGGTGGCCGTTTCCACCGTTTTCCAGCCCGTATAGTCTCTGCGGTAGGTTTCTCCCCTTCTGACGGTCACATCCCCGTCCGCACGCACCGAGTACTCTTTCGTCACCTCTCCTCCGTCGTCCGTGATGGGAACCTTTCCGCTGATGAGCACATCTCCCGCCGCCACCGTATCTCCCACGGCAGCCAAGCCCGTTCCGCTGCGGACGATCATCTCCGTAATAACCCCGTCCTTTTCCGCCACCAGATCGCAGGGCTCCGGATCCTCACGGGGCAGCTGGGAAAGTCCCTCGTTTTCCTTTATTTTTACCAGGAGCCTGGTTCCCGATACCTGAGCGGAAACCCAGGTGATTTCAGGAAAATCCGCCCGTATGCTCTCCTCCAGATCCTGGCAGTCCACCTGATCTTTTCTCATGCCGCAGCGGATATCCAGACCGTCAAAATATCGGATCAGCGTGTCCTCCGTGTACATTCTGTTCCCCTCCACATGAATGTCCCAGATAAAAAAAGACAGGCCGAACAGCATGGAAAGTCCCGCCGCCAGGCCTGCAAAAAACAGCTTTCTCTTCCTGTTTCCGTACAGAAAAAAGGGGAAACCGCATTTTTTCCGAATGCGCATCCTCATGCCGGACTTGCGGAGGGGTTCCTTCGTCTGCCTGAACCCGTCCACCGTAATCCGTCCGCTGCAGCCTCCGGGCACTGCCCGGATTTCCCACAGCTCAATTTCCCTGTTTCTGCAGAGGTTCAGAAAACGCTCCGGATCTCTTCCATTCAGTTCCACCTTCAGATATCCCCCGAACCAGTGTGCCGCCCGCTCCTTCATGCTTACCCCTGCCTCTCTTCAAATTCCACTCTGCAGATCCTGCCGGTCACCTTCATGCTCTCTCCGTCATAGTACTCAATGCCCAGCCCTTTCCCCTCCACAGAGATCCTCCCTTTCCCGGTGAACAGCTTCAGACATCCGTCTCCGTAAAACAGAATGCTTCTGTAATTTTCAATGACCAGGGAACGGTTCCCCTCCACGGTAATCACCGTCTCCCCCAAAACCGCGTCCTTCGGCAGTCCCAGCCGGTCTGCCGCCGCCGCTCTGATCCGCTGCCCCACAGTCAGGCCCCTTTTCCTTTTTCTACACTGTATGCGGCCGCCTTATTGTCCCATTACCGTCTTCTTTCCGTTTCCGAAGAACTGCAGGCAGCCGTCACAAAACCTGAATTCTGTCGCACATAAATTCGGCCGCTTCCCTGTCATGGGTGATAAAAAGATAGGACAGGCCGTGCTCCGCCTTCAGCTCCTTTAGTATCCGAAGGAGCTGAGCCTGCACCGAAACATCCAGCATGGAGGTGGGTTCATCCAAAATCAGGATTTCCGGCTTTAGCAGCAGAGCCCTGCAGAGGCTCAGCCGCTGTATTTCACCGCCGCTTACCTGGTGCGGATAACGCACGAGAAGCTCATCCGTAAGCTTTGTCTGAGCAAGGAGCTCCTTCAGCCGCTCCCGGCCCTCCTCCGCCTTCCTTCTTCCCCCGTAAAATGACAGCGGCTCCAGAATACTGTCTCCCAGGCGAATGCGGGGATCGAAAAAAGATTCGGGCCTCTGGGAAATAAACTGGACCTTTCTGCGGAACAGAAGAAGCTCTTTTCCGCGAAGTCCCGTGACCCGGCGGCCCTGAAAAAACACATCGCCTTTGTCCGGTTTTACCAGCAGCAGAAGAATGCGGGCCAGAGTGCTCTTTCCGCAGCCGGAAGGGCCCATCAGGCCTAAGGTTTCCCCGGAGCAAAGTCCTATGCTTACATTCTCGAAAACCCGGCTCTTCCGGCCTCCGAAGCCGCCAAAAAAGGTCTTTGCAAGCCCTCTTCCCTCCAAAACCGTATTATTCATATTCAAAGCACCTCACCACCCTTTCCGGCTCCGGCCGGTAAGCGGCCGGGCGTTCCCGACGGCAGCGGGCCTTCGCCAGCTCGCACCGGGGCGCAAACGGACAGCCCGAAAACCGTTCCCCCGCTCCGGGAGCCGTTCCCGGAATGCTCTGAAACCCGTTTTCCGGCAGAGCCGCCAGAAATGCCCGGGAATAGGGATGAAGAGGATGATCCAGCACTCGGGGACCGGTCTCCAGAATCTGTCCTCCGTACATAACCGCAATCCTGCGGCAGAGTCCCCGTGCCAGCAGCAGATCGTGAGTGATCACCACCATGCTCCTTACTCCCTGCCCCCGCAAAGACAGCAGCGTTTCCTGCACCTGAGCCCGCAGCTCTTTGTCAAGGCCTTTCGTAGGCTCGTCAGCCAGTATCCACCGCGGAGAG
This sequence comes from uncultured Lachnospiraceae bacterium, assembly GCA_944377325.1. GTDB lineage: Bacteria > Bacillota > Clostridia > Lachnospirales > Lachnospiraceae > Lachnoclostridium_A. The sequence goes on along the minus strand of CALWEP010000203.1, from coordinate 4,551 downwards.
CAGGCTGCTCCGACGGCACAGAGCACCCTCTGCTGCATGCCTCCGCTCAGCTCATGGGGGTATGCCCGGAGAATGGGGTCCGGGTCCGGGAAACCGAAGGCGGAAAGCAGCTCCCGCGCCCGCTCCCTTCTCTCCTTTCCTGAAAGCTTTAAAGGAAGAAGCGCCTCCTGAATATGAGCCTTTACCGTCCTTGACGGATTCAGGGATTCCGACGGATTCTGGGGAATCAGCCCCAGTTCCCTTCCCAGACGTCTTCGGGCCGTTCCCGGCTCCAAAGGCTGTCCCTCCAGCATAATTGTCCCTTCCGCAGACGCATAAGAAGGAAGAAGCCCGAGAATGGCCAGTCCCAGAACCGATTTCCCGCAGCCGCTCTCTCCGATGATCCCCGTGATTTCTCCGTCGGGGAAGTGGGCGCTGACCCCATCCAGCGCCCGCACATCCCCCTTCGGAAGATGAAACGCAACGGAAAGTCCGTCCACAATGATTCCGCTTTTTGTTCTGCCTGCAGCTTCCGTCAAAACTCCTTCACCTCCCCGCTTTTCACATCAAACTGATCCCGCAGTGCATCTCCAAGAAGATTTAATGCGAACAGCAGCAAAAAAATACACAGCCCCGGCACCAGAATCAGATGGGGAGCGCTCCGATAGTCCAGCCGCGCGTCGCTTATCATAACGCTCCAGTCCGGCGCAGGCGGACGGACGCCCAAGCCCAGATAGCTCAGGGAGGCAAGGGAAAGAACGCATCTTCCCGCACGGGCAGTAAATAGCACAATGATCCGCGGCAGCATATTGGGAAAAATATGCTTTCCAAGCAGACAAAACGGTCCTGCGCCCAGGGCCTTCAGACCTTCCACATACCCTTCTTCCCGAATGCGCAGGGTTTCCGTGCGCACAATCCTGGAAAAGCCCGCCCAGCCCGTAAGAAAAAGCGCCAGAAGCAGATTGGGAATCCCAGGTCCCAGAATGCCCGCAATCGCCACCATAAAGCAGGTTCCGGGGATCCCCCGGAAGATATTTGCAAGGACCGCGGCTGCCGCGTCCGCAGCTCCCCCGAAATAGCCTCCGATCATGCCGACAATCAGTCCGAAGGCCATGGAAAGCGCCGTAGCAGACAGCCCCAGAAGAATGGAAGCCCTCCCTCCGTAGAGCGCCCTGCTCAGCATATCCCGCCCCAGCGCGTCCGTCCCCAGCGGATGGGCGCAGGAAAAGCCCTGAAGCTTTGCGCTCATATCAATGGCATTGGGATCATAAGGGGCGATCAGAGGCGCCAGAAGGCCGGACAGCACAATCGCTACCAGCAGCGCCGAAGAAAAAATCAGCTTAAAGGAATATTTCTTCATACCTTTTTCCCTTCCGGCCGAATCCTGGGATTCAGCGCCATACCGATAATATCTGCCAGAAGGCCGGACAGCACATAGACGGCCCCCGTAAGCAGCACATAACCCTGCAGAGCAGGGTAATCCCGGTTCGCCACCGCCGTCAGCGCATAGCTTCCGATCCCGGGAAGAGCAAAAACAGATTCCACAACAATGGAGCCTCCCAGCATTCCGCCAAGGCTGTTCCCCAGCATTGCCGTCACCGGTACCGCCGCATTGGGCAGGGCATTTCTCACAACCAGACGCCAGCGCCCTATGCCTCTGGCCATGGCAGCGGTGCAGTACTGCTTTCCAAGCTCTTCCAAAAGGGCGGACCTTGTCAGCCGGGCGGTCACAGCGGAGCCGGAGGCCGAAAGAACCAGCGACGGCATAAGCATATATCTGAGACCTCCGTTTCCGCTTGTGGGAAGCCATCTCAAGGTTTCCGCAAACAGCAGAATCATCAGAAGAGCCAGCCAGAAGGCCGGCAGGGAGAGCTGAATATTGATCACCGTTCCGATAATGCGGTCCGTCAGCTTCCCCTGCCTGGCGGCTGCGGCCGTTCCCAATCCGATTCCCAAAAAAACGGTCAGGGCCATGGAACAGGCAGCCAGCTTCAGCGTTACCGGAAAGCGGCGCATAAGCTCCCGGCTTACCGGATTTCCGCTGTAATAGGAGGTGCCCAGATCTCCCTTGAGCACGCGCCCGGCCCATTGCAGATACTGCATGGGCCGGGGTTCATTCAGCCCCATCTTCTCTTCCATCTCCGCGATCTGCCTGGCGGTGGGCTCATATCCTCCCCGGGACAAAGCCAGCTCCGCCGGATTTCCCGGAGTCATGGCTCCCAGCACAAAGGCCAGCAGAGAAATGCCAAGCAGAACAGGCAGCAGAGAAATCAGCTTTCGAATCAGATACGGCCTCATAACCCATCTGCCCACGCCACAAGAGGAAGCTCTATGCCGTACGGTCTGGCCTCATACCCGGAAAGCTTTGTGCTGTAAGCTATCAGGGTCATATCGTTGAACAAGGGCACTACCGGGAATTCCTGGGTGGAAATTTCCTGAATGCGGTAATAGCACTCTGCGCGCACATCCATATCCGCCGCGTTTTCCGCCTCCGCCATCAAAGCTTCCACCTCATCATTCCCGTAACCCAAGCTGTAATTTTGATTATGGTCTCCGTCGGTCAGCATAAAGCGGCGGAAAACAGAAGCCGGCTCCGAATTGGAAAGCCCCTGCTGCATACGGGCAATCCCATACTCTCCGGCCTTCATCCGTTCCTTCATATTCGTCATTTCCATAGGCATCAGCCGGCAGTCGATGCCGATTTCTCCCAGCCGGAAGGCTATCAGCTCTGCCTCACCCTTCTGTGCCGCCTCGCTTCCGTTGTAAAGATAAGTTACCGAAACTCTTTCATCTCCCAGCACCTGAGCTGCCAGCTCCTTTGCCCTATCCATGTTCTCCTCCACCGGAAATTCCTTATAAAAAGGAGTGACGTAATTCAGAATATTCGTAGTCGGAGTTCCGTAGCCGTTATAAATGCCCTCCGTGACAGCGGAGCGGTCCAGCGCCAGGCTGACTGCCTGCCGCATCCGAACGTCATTAAACGGAAACTGAGTTCCGTTCAGGCAAAGAAAGCGGATCATCGTAGACTTTGCCGCCGCAACGGCGAAATTGTCATTTCCCTCCAGCTCCGCCGCAAGAGAAGCGGGGATTGCGTTCAGATCAATGACCCCCATGATCTCCCCGGCCTTCAGCGCGGCAAATCGGGTATCCGCATCCGGTATCACACGGATCCGGATGCGTTTTGCCTTGGCCGGCTCACCCCAATAGCGGTCAAACCGCTCCAGAAGAACGTATTCATCCAATACATTTTCCTCTATGCGGAACGGACCGGTTCCCACGCACACACCGCTGAAATCCCCGTTTTCATCAAAACAGCCCGGGCTGTACACGGCGCTTCCGAAATTCACCATGTTATAGAGCTGAGTGGGGGCCGGCTTGGAGAACGTCAGCCGTACGGTATAATCATCCGTCTTTTCGTAGGCTTCCAGATTGGGGTAATAAGCGTCCATATCCAGAGGATAGAAGGAAGAGCTCCTCACTCCCAGCATCATGCGGTCAAAGTTTGCAATCACCGCGTCCGCGTTAAAATCGCTGCCGTCATGGAACTTTACCCCCTGTCTCAGATAAAACGTCCATTGGGTTCCGTCATCGCTCATCTCCCAGCTTTCGGCCAGACAGGGAGCCGGCGCAGCCGTGTCGTCCTGCGTCACCAGGGGCTCCCATACATAAAGAATTTTGCTGCAGTAATAACCGTCCTTTTCTCCCGGAGCAAGGCTGCGGTACCCGGCCAGGACAATCTCGGCATCGGGATCGGCGCGTTCTTCTGTCCGTACCTGTTCCGGCGCAGCTTTCCCCCCGCTGCCGCCGCAGCCGGTCGCCCCCGGCAGCAGAGACAGCGCCAGCAAAAGCGCAGCCATTTTCCTCAAAGCATCCTTCATTTTTTCTTTTCCTCCTAATTATTCTGCAGGTGTCCGCAGCGAAAGCCGTGAGTCAAAAACAATGGGCCGTTTCTGTAAAAAAGCGCAGAAACGGCCCGTTTTGCCATCAAAAAAACATGTTTCCCTCTAAATGCGCGTAGAGTATGCGAAACATTTCCGCAGGCAAGTCTTCTGACTCAGGATCAGCGCCTTCACAGTCTTCCCGGAGGTTTTCTCCAGTGACATTCTTTGTGTCGGCTCCCCTTTACAGCGGCGGCTCCGTGTGGGGGTTTCACCCACTTCCTTATTAAGTCTGTGTCTTTACAAAAGCACAGACACCTGCAGCTTCAGTATATATGCATCGGCCAATAATTACAAGATTATTTTTGCGTTTTTCCGGAGCGGAAAGCCGGCCGGCTCGTCTTTTCCGCGCACGCAAAAATCCCCGATAGGAACTATCGGGGATTTGATCGCAATGGATTCAATTAGTTGAATTTACGTTTTCTAGCCGCTTCGGATTTCTTTTTCCGTCTTACGCTGGGCTTCTCGTAATGCTCTCTCTTACGGATCTCCTGCTGGATGCCTGCCTTTGCACAGTTTCTCTTAAATCTGCGCAGCGCGCTGTCCAGACTCTCGTTATCTTTTACGATTACGTTAGACATAGCTCACCTGACCTCCCTCCAGTTGTGTAATGAGTGCAAAAAACAACTGTTTG
>CALWEP010000202.1 GCA_944377325.1 uncultured Lachnospiraceae bacterium | reverse complement strand
TCCACCACCTTACTTATCATACACGATATCGGGAACGGTGCCTAGCATTGTTGCTTTACAAACTTTTGTTCGATGTCAGGCCCTTGCAGCCGCTTCCTTCACAGAAGCTTTTTCCGGCGCTTTTCCGGCGCTTCTGGCATAGAAGTTGGCCAGCACCGCTCCGGAAACGTTATGCCAGACGCTGAATACGGCTCCCGGAATGGTTGCAAGAGGATACTGAGCAAAGTGAGTGGCCGCCAGGGAAGTGGCCAGTCCGGAGTTCTGCATTCCCACCTCGATGGAAATAGCGCGGCATTTGCTCACGTCCAGCTTCAGCGCCTTTCCGATTCCGTAGCCCAGAGCATATCCCAGCAGATTATGAAGAACCACCACTGCCACGATCAGAAGGCCGGAGGTCATCAGCTTGGCGGAATTGGCGGAAACCACAGCGGCCACAATGGCTACAATGGCCGTGGTGGATACCAGGGGAAGAACCTCCACTGCCGCTTCCGTAAATTTGTGGAAGAAATGGTTGATGACAAACCCGGCTGCGATGGGAACGATCACCACCTGAACAATGGAAATAAACATGCTCATCATATTCACGTCCACTCTTGCCCCGGCATAAACGTAGGTAAGAAGCGGGGTGAGGAAGGGCGCCAGCACGGTGGATACAGCGGTCATTCCCACTGACAGAGGAACATCTCCCTTGGACAGGTAGGTCATGACGTTGGAGGAGGTTCCTCCCGGGCAGGTTCCCACCAGAATTACGCCGATGGACAGCTCCGGAGACAGGCCGAACACTCTGGTTAAGCCGAAAGCCAGCAGAGGCATCACCGTAAACTGAGCGACACAGCCGATCACCACATCCTTGGGGCGGCTGAACACCACCTTAAAATCTCCCGGCTTCAGGGTCAGTCCCATGCCGAACATTACGATTCCCAGCAGCGGATTGACGTAGCTTGTTTTCAGAAAGCTTACGGACGAGGGGAAAAACAGGGCGACCGCCGCCACTGCAATTACGATGACTGCCATATTCCGGCTGACAAAGCCTGTGATCTTTTTCAATACTTCCATAACACATTCTCCTTTTTTGTTGTTTCTTCATTTCCGCAGCAGCGTCCATGAACTTCTGAGAAGCGAATCAGATCGGCCTGCGCAGCCTCCAAGGCAGCTTTCGGAAATTGGAGGTTTTCCGAAAACAAAAAAGCCTCTGTCTCCTGATCACCAAGAGACAAAGGCTAAACCTCTGCGGTACCACTCTTCTTGCCGTTATACACGGCCGCTCGCTCCCATCCGACAATGGGCAACAGGATAACGGCTGTTCTCCGTCCGGACTTACTGTTTCTTCAGTCCGAAAGCTCCGAGGTGATTTTCATCCGACGCTCGTCACTGCCTTTCACCGGCCGGCAGCTCTCTGAAAACTCCTGTCTGACTACTCTTCCTCTTCATCGCGAAATATGAATTTAGGTGTATCATAGCTCCGTTTTTCGGAAATGTCAATCCCCGAAGGAATTTTTTTCAGACGCCTGCTTCACAAATACGTACTCCCTCTCTCCGGAAAGTTCCTCACGGAAGCGGAAGCCGTCCTCCCGAAAGTCCTTCATGGCCTCCGGCTCTTCCGCCTGCCTCTCCGCCAGAAAGCGCACCATGCTTCCTCTGGCCGTCTTTGCCTGGGTGGCCTTTACCCGGACCTTTGTTCGGCCCTTCCCGTCCTCCGTCAGTTCTCCGAACACGCAGGAGATAAAGCGGTCATCCGGGCGAAGATAGGGTTCCACCGCACGGCTGTATTCTTTTGATGCCAGGTTTACGATCACCGGCTTCTCCTCTCCCGCCGTCAGTTCCTCATAAACGGAGCTGCCCCAGTAGGCGTACAGGTCCTTCTTCCCGTCTGCCGCCAAGGGCGCCTGCATCTCCAGGCGGTAGGGCGCCACTCCGTCCATAGCACGCAGAAGGCCGTAAAATCCGCTCAGTATGTACAGATGCTCCCGCACGTACGCCCACTGGCCGTCCGTAAACACCCGGGGAGCCATGGACTGATACTGAATTCCCACATAGGCAAGCAGGGCGGGCGTAAGGTTCCCGCGCAGGTCCATATCCCGAAGCCGCAAAAAATTTTCTTCCGTGATCTTGTCATTGGCCCGGTACAGCTGCTGCAGCTCCTTCCTGTCCATGGCCTGCAGGATGCGGCAGATCTGCTCCGCCCGGTCCACAAATACGGGAAGACCGGAGGGTTCCATCAGGTCCGTCTCCCTCACCATTTTTTTCGCAGGGGAAATGATGATCTTCATTGAGCCCTTTCTCCTTCCTTTCTTTGCCTCACTGATGAGATCGAATATTGATATACTCTGCCTTCAGCTTGGAATAGACGAATTTCTGACTCTTATACAGTCCGTGGTAGCCGGACAGAGTAAAGCTCACCGCCACGATAATGGCAAAGTAGGGCATGGCCCCGTAGCCGAACATTTCAAAAGCCAGTATAACGGATGCGATGGGACAGTTGGTCACGCCCACAAACAGGGCCGCCATGCCGCAGGCTGCGCAGAGCCCCTGATCCATGCCGGTGAGCCTGGCCGCCGCCGCGCCGAAGGCAGCTCCCACACACAGGGTGGGAACGATCTCTCCGCCCTTAAACCCGGCGCCCAGAACCACTGCCGTAAAAATCATTTTTATGAGGAAATCGGCATACCCCACCTGTTCTCCCTCCATGATCCCGGCCACCAGATGAATGCCGCTGCCGTTGTATTCCCGGCTTCCCGACAGAAGAGTCAGACCTATGAACAGCAGGCTGCCGGCCAGAATTCTGACGTAGCTGTCCTTAAAATACTGACGATAGCGTTTTTCCGATTCGTGGAGCACCATGCAGAACAGGATGCTCACCAGCGCGCAGCAAATGCCGAAAACCACCGTAAACACCGCCTCTTTCAGGCCGAAGGGCGGAACAGATTCCAGCAGAAAGCGCTCGGGAGCGTTTCCCAGCCGGCCGGAAATGGCTGCGCCGATAAATGCTGCAAATACGCAGGGCACAAGGGCGGCATAGTAGAGCACGCCGATGCTCACCACCTCCAGAGAAAAGATCCCGGCAGCCATGGGCGTGCCGAAGAGAGCCGCGAAGCAGGCGCTCATGCCGCACATCACGGCGATCTTTTTGTCCTTTTCATCCAGCCGCATCCATTTTCCGAACTGATTTCCCAGGCTTCCCCCCAGCTGCAGGGCAGCCCCTTCCCGTCCGGCTGAGCCGGACACAAAATGGGTCAGCAGGGTTCCCGCAAAAATCAGGGGAGCCGTGGCCAGGGAAACCTCCTCATTGGAGGAGATGGCCTCCAGTACCAGGTTTGTTCCCCGGTTGCCCTCCTCATGGAAGGTTCGGTACAGCCATACAATAATCAGACCGGCTGCCGGCGCCAGATAAAGGGTCCAGGAGTGAGCGTTCCAGAAAGCGGTCACCCAGGTGATCGCCCTGCCGAACACCGCTCCGGCAAGCCCCACGGCTATTCCTATCACGCAGGATATAAAGGTCCATTTCAAAAAATAGTGCAGATTCCTCCCCAAAGGGGTTTTGTCATCCAGCCGATACACCTTTTCCCACCTCCGTTCCGCTCCCGGTCAGGCCTGCTTCACGTCGAAGAGGGCATTGACGAATTCTTCCGCGTTGAACTTCTGAAGGTCGTCGATTTTTTCTCCGATTCCGATGTATTTTACCGGAATTCCCAGCTCTGACTGGATGGCAACGGCGATTCCTCCCTTAGCGGTGCCGTCCAGCTTGGTGAGAATAATGCCGGTCACATCCGCTGCCTCCATAAACTGTCTGGCCTGCGCCAGGGCGTTCTGTCCCGTGGTGCCGTCCCGCACAACCAGATTTGCACTGTAAACCTCCGGATATTCCTTATCAATGATGCGGTTGATCTTTTTCAGCTCTTCCATCAGGTTTTTCTTGTTGTGAAGGCGTCCGGCCGTGTCGCAGATCAGCACGTCCGCATTTCTGGATTTGGCCGCGGAAACAGCGTCATAGACCACCGCCGCCGGATCGGAACCCTCCTGCTGGGCGATAATGTCCACTCCCGCGCGGTTGGCCCATTCCGTCAGCTGCTCGATGGCTCCGGCCCGGAAAGTGTCCGCCGCTCCCAGCAGCACCTTGCGGCCGCTGTCCTTCAGCTGACCGGCCAGTTTTCCCACGGAAGTAGTCTTGCCCACTCCGTTGACGCCGATCACCAGCACCACGGATTTTCTGTTTTCAAATTCGTAAGCGTTTTCCCCCAGATCCATCTGTTTTTTAATGGTATCGATCAGAATCTGCTTGCATTCCGCCGGCTCCTTGATGTGCTGCTCCTTTACGGTCTGACGGAGATTTTCGATAATGGACGTGGTCGTCTGGATGCCCAGATCTCCCATGATCAGAGTTTCCTCGATCTCGTCGTAAAAATCGTCGTCAATGGCGGAAAATCCGCTGAATATTGAGTCGATCCCTGACACAATATTATTTCTGGTCTTGGTCAGTCCCTCCACCAGTCTCCCGAAAAATCCTTTTTTCTGCTCCTCCATACCCTTTTTCCTCCTTAAATCTCCTTATTGATCCAGATCGTCCTCGATCAGATTGACGCTCACCAGGGTGGACACGCCTTTTTCCTGCATGGTAATGCCGTAAAGCCGGTCCGCCGCCATCATGGTGCCTCTTCTGTGGGTGATCACAATAAACTGTGTATATTTCGTAAGCTTGTGCAGATAATTGGCAAAGCGATCCACG
>CALWEP010000201.1 GCA_944377325.1 uncultured Lachnospiraceae bacterium | reverse complement strand
TACATACTGTTTAATCTTCAATTATCAAGGTTCTTTTGTTTGTTGTTGTCTCAGCAGCAACTCTCTTATCTTATCACAAGTCGTTTGCTTTGTCAACAACTTTTTTATTTTTTTGAGGAAGTTTTTTTTCGTTCCTCTCAGTCGTTTTCTCAGCGACGGTTATAGATTTTATCACAACCTTTTCGCTTTGTCAACAACTTTTTTATTTTTTCGAAGAATTTCTTTCATTTTCTTCGTTTTTCTTGCCCGCTTTTCAGCGGGCGAAGATTATAATAGCAAAGTCAGTTTCAAATGTCAACTGTTTTTTCCATTTTTTTCAATTTCTTTTTTTTCAGCCAAAGCAACGGTAAACCAGAATTCCACGCCTCCTTCCTTGTTCCTTACTCCGCACGTCTGATGGTGGGAATCCACAATCGCTTTCACGATAGACAGGCCGATTCCGCTCCCTCCGTAAGCCCTGGTCCGCGCTTTATCTACCTTATAGAATTTTGTCCATAATTTCGGAATATCTTCCTCCGGGATGGGATTTCCCGTATTGTATACGGTTACCACCGCCCGATCTCCCTCTTCCTCCGCCGTAATCCGGATCTCGTTTTCCCCGCGCACGTGGTTGAGAGCGTTGTTCAGATAGTTGGTGATCACTTCTTCTATTTTAAATTCATCTGCGGCAACCATCAGCGGCTCTTTTCGTTCAAATAAGACCCTGGCTTCCTTCTGGCGAATCAGGATGCCGGAAGATTCCAGAATCCCCCTGATCACCTCAGCCAGGTCAAATTCCTCCATCACAAGAGCGTCATTTCCGAATTCAAGGGCCGTCAGGTTCAGCAGCTGCCTGACCATACGGTTCATTTTTACCGCTTCGTCAAGAATTACCCCGCAGTAATAATTGCGGCTTTCCTCGTCCTCGCACATTCCTTCCGTCAGCCCCTCCGCATATCCCTGAATCAGAGCGATGGGCGTTTTCAGTTCATGGGATACGTTGGCAATGAATTCCTTTCGCATTTCATCGATCTGAATCTTCTCATTGATATCCCGCTGAAGCTGCTCGTTGGCCTGCTTCAGCTCCGTAATGGTTTCTTTTAGCTTATCGGACAGCGCATTCATATTTGTGCCGAGAACGCCGATCTCATCCTTCTGCCTGCCCGTATATTTCATCTCAAAATTCAGATCCATCATTTCCTGAGACTGCTTCGCCAGCTTCATAATCGGATTGGTAATTTCTCTTGTAGTCAGGTAAATCACTATGCAGCCCAGCACCAGGGCAATGCTTCCCACGGTAACCAGGAATCTGTTTGATATGCTTACGCTATCCTTTATGCTGGACAGAGGCGTGGACATGATAAACAGCGTGGTCTTGTCCGAGAAAAATCCCCAGGCTTCCAGATCCGCTCCTCTTTTTGCCGGATTGTAGGTGCGCTGAATAATGTAGTTTTCATGGTCTCTCAAAAGCTCCGGTTTGTCTCTGTACTGTCCCAGCACATACTCCATCACCTTGTTGGCAAGAAACGTTTTGTCTCTGGCCGAGGAAACTGCCGTTCTTCCCGTAACGCTGTCCACCAGCACAATGGTGGTGTTGTATTTCTCGCCGAAATCCCGGATCAGCTTGGAGAGCGCATCCGCATCGCTCCCCTCCGTATACGGCTCCATCTCAGACAGCGGATCCTCCTGAAGCATCAGATCGATGCTTCTGTATCCGTTTTCCAGATTGGCTATTTTATCCTGTATATAATAATACTCCAGGATCCAGGTGTTTGCCGCCCAGATCATCAGGAGTATCAGGGCTGTCAGCCCGATAAAGGTAAGGGTAAACCTTGTGCGTATGGATTGCTTCATTCTCCTACCTCAAATTTATAGCCCATTCCCCAGATTGTTTTGATGTATTCGCCCTTTTCTCCCAGTTTGCTGCGCAGCTTCTTCACATGGGTGTCAATGGTCCTGGCATCTCCGAAGTAGTCGTAATTCCACACGTTGTTCAGAATCTTTTCCCGGGAAAGGGCAATTCCTTGATTGTCGATAAAATAGCTGAGAAGCTCAAACTCTTTGTAGCTCAGATCTATGGGTTTGCCGTCAATGGTCACCTGGTGAGCCACCTTATCCACCACAATTCCTCCTACTTCCGCCACATCCGCAGCAGCCGCGCCTGCCCGTCTCAGGATCGCTTCCACCCTGGCCACCAGGATCTTGGGGCTGAAGGGCTTGGATATATACTCGTCCACCCCCAGATTGAAGCCCTGAAGCTCGTCCCGCTCCTCTCCCCTGGCCGTCAGCATGATAATGGGCACCTGGGAATACTTGCGGATGGTTTTTACCACCTCCCAGCCATCCATCTTCGGCATCATCACGTCCAGCAGAATCAGGGAGATATCCTTCTGCTCAAAAAATATGTCCACCGCTTCCTCTCCGTTCTCCGCCTCCAAAACGGCAAATCCCTTTACGGTAAGGAAGTCCTTCACCAGTTTTCTCATTCTGGCTTCATCGTCCACCACTAATATTTTCAACTGCTCCATATTCCGGCCTCCTGTTCATTCTATAAGGCATTTTAGCAGATCCCGCACCGGATTTCCACGTTTTCACAGTAATTTCACATTCCCTTTCGGGAATCAAAAAGAGGAACTCAAATGAGCTCCTCCCCGTATACTTTCCCGTAAATCTCCTGTTTATACCTCTTAAATTCTTCCTCGCTCACCCTGCGCCCGTAGGACACAACCCAAAGAGGAATCCTCGGGGCTCCCGGCTGCAGCGGAGGCTGTTCATAAGGAAACGGATTTATGAAAAATCCCAGTCTTTCGTAAAAAGAAGCCCTCCTGACTGTATCCGGCTTCTTTTCCGTCACCGGTTCGATTTCCAGAAACAGCGGTACCCCCGCCTCCTCTGCCTCCCGGATACATTCTTCCACCAGCGCCCTTCCCAGGCCGCCGCCTCTGCAGTCCGGAGCCGTAGCCAGGTGCTCTAAAAAGCGGCAGGTTTCCAGCCGCCAGCAGCTTAAAAAGGCGGCAATCCTGCCGTCCCGCCGAATTACCCTCACGTCCACGGCAGGATTTTCCCACACCTTCTTCTGGTCTTCTTTCCTTCTTCTTTCTTCCTGAGGAAAGGAAGCCTCATAAATTTCATACAGTTCGCAGAAAGACTGATTTCTGTCATTGAGCAGCATTTTCTTTTCCTTTCTCATTGCCGCAGACCTTCATTCCGCCTGTCTGCAGGCATCAACATAAAATTTTTCAAAATGCTCTTTGGAGCATGGCTCCGCAAACAGATAGCCCTGGAACAGGGCGGGGCGAAGATCCTCCAGCACAGCCAGTTCCTCCGGGGTCTCCACTCCTTCGCAGCAGACGCGGAAGGGGCAGACGGAGGCCAGTTCGATAATATTGTTTAAAAGCCTGTAATTATAGGCGCTGTTCTGAATTTCCCGCACAAAGCACCGGTCTATCTTCAGCTCGTCTATTGCCATCTCCTTCAGGCAGCTCAGGCTGGAATAACCCGTCCCGAAATCATCTACCGCAATCCGGATACCCTTCTGCCGCCATCCGAGAAACAGGCTGTTCAGATAGAGATAATTGGTCAGCTGCATGCTTTCCGTTATTTCCAGCGTGAGAGCGCTGCCGGGCACTCCGCTGCGGCGGACCCTGTCGAGCACATCTCCCTCCACCGAATCCTGTTCCAGCTGAACATAGGATACATTCACGCTGATATGAAAGTCCGGGATTTTTTCCCGCCACTCCCGGCAGGCGCTGAGCGCCTCCTCCAGCACCCACATTCCTACCCTGCAGATCATGCCGTTTTGTTCCAGCACCGGAATAAACTCGGTCGGAGGAACCGGTCCTCTTCTGGGAGACGTATAGCGAAGGAGTGCTTCCGCTCCGTAAATCTCATAAGTCCCCGGCCGGACCTGCGCCTGGTAGTATACCTCAAATCCCTGAAAGCCGGATTCTATGCTTCGGAACAGGTCCTCCTTCAGCTCCAAAGCCTTCAGTTTTTCCTCATACATCTCCGCAGTGAAGAACGTAAGTCTGTTTTTGCCGTGGGTTTTGGAATAATCCAGAGCCATTTCTCCGTACTGAAGAAACGTCCCCTCATCGGCAGCGGGGTAGACCCCGTAAGGCACGCAGCCGCCGGAAACCGTGCACTGTCCCTCCAGCCGCCTCCGTATCTTTCGGAAAATCATTTCCGCCTCTTCTCCCGACAGCATTTCCGTATTTGCCGCAAAACAGTCTCCGTTGATTCTGAAGATTCTCCGCCTGCCCAGCTCATCCTTAATCACTCTGGACACGTCATTCAGCAGCGCATCTCCGAAGCTCCGGCCGTTCCGCAGGTTGATGGCTTTTAAATGATCCACTCCGAACACCAGCAGGCAGCCGTCTTTTCGGCCTTCCATAAATTTCTTTATTTCCTTTTTCAGCTCGCCGCTGCCCCACTCGCCCGTTTGTCCGGGCCTGTCGCCGGCAGAGAGCCGTCCCAGAACATACAGGGGGCTTCCGTCCTCCCCGTAATATGCCCTGCCTCTGCTGTTGATCCAATGGTTTTGGCCTTCGCTGTTTTTTACCCTGTAATTCAGGTTGTAAGAGTGTGCCTTTCTGCGGATCAGGTCTTCCTTTACCTTTTCCAGGCGATGAATATCTCGGGCATCCACCCCTTTTCGCCATTCCTCCAGCGTACAGCCTGTCCTGTTCACGGAAAACAGATCGTCAGCCATGCCTATGTTTTCAGAGAACCTGACCCGGTCCGTAGAAAAATCATAGAACAGATAATACTCTCCCGTACTTTCGCTGAATATGTCAAGTGCCTCCGCAATGCCGCTGATCTGAATTCTGTAATCGCCCTTCATCTTTCTCTTCTCCACAGTACCGTTGTCATTCCCGCCAACCTTGCGTCAACGGCAGTTATCCGTTTCACATCGCCTCCATTCTATCACTGCCTGCAAAATAAATCCATATTTTTTTCGGTTTTTTGTAACACCTAAAGGGCTGTCACCGCTTTTCCGGCTCCCCCTGTTCGTTTTGTTTTTTCCGAAGCCAGAGCATTAAAAATCCGGCCAGCACCTTCGCCTGGGTGTCATCATGAATGCAGCGCCGGGGATTGCTCACTCCCACAAAACCGGCAATGCCGTTTTTGCTGCAGACAGGCGCCGCAATCAGGCAGTGGACGTTCCTCTCCTTCAGGAATGCCCATTCCTCCGGAAAATCGTTCCTGATTCCGTCCACATTCAGAACGGTAACGGAATCGCCCTGCTGAAACTTTTCTCCCCATCGGAGGGCCATATCCCTGGGAACTCCCTGAAGCCATTTCTTCCGAAGGTCTCCCTCCCGGACGCACCACTCAAATGTACTGTCCCAATGTTTATGTTCTTCCCCGCCCGGCTCAAACAGGAACACCTGATCCGCCTGGTAGAAATCTCCCACAGAGGTCAAAATCTGCGCAACCGCTTCGTGAAAGCTCTCGCAGTCCACCAGGGACCTCATATATCCCGGAATCTTTTCCGCAAACATCAGCCTTTCCCCTGCCGACTGGCTGATGTATTCCTTTCCCGTAATGTCCGTGGCCACTTCCAGTCTTACCCTTTTTCCCCGGTAATAAGCCAGCTTTCCTTTGAAGAGGAAATAGCAGCCGCAGTACTCGTTTTTATTTTCCCATATGTAGAAGGAATCCTGGCGGAGATGGGCGTCGCTGCAGAATGAACAGGGGGCGTCTTTTCCATGGATCACCTTATGGCATTTCTTTCCCCTGTAATCCTTCACGCCGAATAGCCTCTGCCCCGGAGGGTTCATATAGTAAAGCTCGTAGGTGTCCACATCGCTCAGATAAAAAATATTATTCTCGGCGTTTAAGATCATACGGCTGATTTCATTTTCGATTTCCCCTCTGTCATTCCGGTCTTCCGTTTCCCTGCAAACCTTCTCCCGTTTTCTGTGCATTGCGGTCCGGGACGCGAGATACTTGCTTTCAAACTCTTGCTTCCCGCAGGGTTTTGCAAACAGGTATCCCTGAAACAGAGACGGATGCAGTTCCTCCAGAACGTCAAGCTCCTTCTCCGTTTCAATTCCTTCACAGCACACCCTGAGACGGCTGCTTTCCGCCAGCTCAATGATATTGCGGAGCAGGCGGTAGTTATAGGCGCTGTTCTGGATTCCGCTCACAAAGCAGCGGTCTATTTTGATCTCATCCGCCGCCATTTCTTTCAGATAGCTTAAGCTGGAGTAGCCCGTTCCGAAATCGTCCACCGCGATCCGAATCCCGCACTGTTTCCACCTGCGGAACAGACTGTTCAGATGCAGATAGTCGGACAGCTGCATGCTCTCCGTAACCTCCAGAGTGAGCGCCCCGCCCGGCACTCCGCTTTTCCGCACGCGCTCCAGAACGTCCTCCTCTATGGATTCCTGTTCCAGCTGTCCGTAGGAAATGTTGACGCTCATATGAAATTCCGGAACCTTTCTTCTCCACTCCCTGCAGGTCTTCAGAGCCTCCTCCAGCACCCAAAGCCCCACCTGGCAGATCATGCCGCTCTGCTCCAGCACCGGTATGAATTCACCGGGCGAGATGAAGCCTCTGTCCGGAGAATTGTAGCGCAGCAGGGCCTCTGCCCCGTAAAGCTCATAAGTTTCCGAGCGGACCTGCGCCTGATAGTATACCTCAAAACCCTCAAAGCCTGCCTCGATGCTCTTTTTCAGGATTTCCTGAAGCTCGGCCTTCCTCAGCTTTTCCTCATACATTTCCTGCGAGAAAAAAGTGAGCGTATCCTTTCCGTGGGTTTTGGAATAGTCCAGCGCCGTCTCCCCGTACTGGAAGAACATACCTGCGTCTGACACCGGATAAGTCTGATAGGCCGCACAGCCGCCGGAAACGGTGCACTGTCCTTTCATCCGTTTCCGTACCCGTTCAAACAGAGACCTGACTTCCTCTTCCCCAAAGGGAACGTTGGCGGCAAAGCAGTCCCCGTTAATCCGGAACAAAGTACGGCTTTCTTCCAGCTCATCGCTGAGCACATACGCCACATCCGTCAGAACTTCATCGCCGAAATCTCTTCCCCGGTACAGATTGATGGCCTTCAGATCGTCCACACCGAAAATCACCAGGCAGCCGGCAGCCCCGCTTTCCAGAATTTCGCCGATTTCCTTTTTCAGCTCCTGGATGTTGAAAATCTCCATGGGCTTTCCCCCGCTGCTGCAGGACAGGCGTCCCAGAACATAAGAAAGCCGGCCGTCTTCCCCGCTGTAAGCCCTTCCTCTGCTGTTGATCCAGTGGCACTTTCCTTTTTTCCCTTTCACGCGGTAATTAAAGTTGTAAGCGCACACTCTGCCGCTGACCAGATCCTCCGTAATCTGCTTCAGGCGGCAGATATCCCGGTCATCCACCTCTTCTCTCCACTCTTTCAGTGTGCAGCTGCCTTTTGTGAGAGCCACCTCGTTGGCCATAACCGTATTTCCGGAAAAGAAAACCCGGTCTCCGGAAAAATCATACAGCCAGTAAGTGTCTCCCGTACTCTGTCCAAGCACATCCAGTGTTTCCTTAATCCGGTCAAACGGAATGATTGAATGATCTTTCATATCGTTTTCCCCACTGTATAGAATGAAATAAGATTAGTTTACAGTAAGTTCCGCCGTTTGACAATAATGGGAAAAAGTTTTAAAAAAAACTTAAAAAATTACCCGGAAACAGGATTTCTCCCGTATCCGGATGATTGTCAAAGTCTTATTCCTCAGCTTTCTCCTCAGGCAGAATTCCGATTCCCAGCTCCTCCAGCTGCTTCCCGTCCACGGGAGCCGGAGCTTCCGTCATCAGACAGGAGGCATCCTTTACTTTCGGGAATGCGATCACGTCCCGGATGCTGTCTGCGCCCACCATGAGCATGACCATACGGTCCAGGCCGTAAGCCAGGCCGGCATGAGGAGGAACGCCGTATTTAAAGGCCTCCAGCAGGAATCCGAACTGCTCCTGAGCCCGCTCCTTGGTAAAGCCCAGCACCTCGAACATCTTCTCCTGGATATCTGCCTGATGGATACGGACAGAACCGCCGCCCATTTCCGTACCGTTCAGAACAATATCATAAGCCTTCGCCCGGACTGCGCCCGGATCCGTATCGATCAGATCCAGATCTTCCTCCATAGGCATGGTGAAGGGATGGTGCATAGCCACAAACCGGTTCTCCTCCTCAGAGTACTCCAGCAGCGGGAATTCGGTTACCCACAGGAACTTAAAGTCGTCCTTTTTCAGCAGATCCAGCTGTCTGGCCAGCTCCAGACGGAGCGCGCCCAATACGTCAAATACCACTTTGTTTTTATCCGCCGCAAAGAGAAGCAGGTCGCCGGGCTTTCCGTCCATGGCCTCCACCAGAGCCTTCAGTTCTTCCTCGGTCATAAATTTAGCGAAAGATGACTTATAGCTGCCGTCCTCCTGAACAGCCAGATAAGCCAGCCCCTTGGCTCCGTAGCCCTTGGCAAACTCTACCAGTGCGTCGATCTTCTTTCTGGGCATATGTCCCTGCCCCTCGGCGTTGATGCCCCGGACGGAACCGCCGTTCTCCAGCGCTCCCTTGAACACGGCAAATTCCGTATTTCTTACGGTCTCAGATACGTCATGAAGCTCCATGCCGAAGCGAAGATCCGGCTTGTCGGAGCCGAACCGCTCCATGGCTTCCTTCCAAGTCATCCTCTGAATGGGAAGCTGCAGATCATAGCCGCAGATCTCCTTAAACAGCTTCTTTAACAGCCTTTCATTCACATCCAGCACATCGTCCACATCCACAAAGGAGAGCTCCATATCGATCTGGGTAAACTCCGGCTGTCTGTCCGCTCTCAGGTCCTCATCCCGATAACATCTGGCCAGCTGGAAATAGCGGTCATAGCCGGAGCACATGAGAAGCTGCTTGAACAGCTGGGGGGACTGGGGAAGGGCGTAAAAAGAGCCCGGATGCACGCGGCTGGGCACCAGATAGTCTCTGGCTCCTTCCGGAGTACTTTTGATCAAAGTAGGCGTCTCGATCTCCAGAAAGCCCTCCTCGGCCAAAAATGCTCTGGTCAGAGTGGCCACCCGGCTTCTCACCATAAGGTTCTTCTGAATATCCGGTCTTCTCAGATCCAGGAAACGATATTTGAGGCGCAGCTCCTCCTTTGTCTTGCTGTTTTCTTCAATTGGGAAAGGCGGAGTTTCAGACTCGGAAAGCACCCGGAGAGATTCTGCCCGCACCTCGATGGCGCCCGTAGCCAGATTTTCGTTTACTGCGCCGGAGCGGGCCTCCACCCGGCCTTCCACAGCGATCACAAATTCGCTTCTCAGCTTCATGGCCTTGGCAAAGTACTCGCTTCCGCAGTCTCCTTCCTCAAAAATGATCTGAAGAATGCCGGAACGGTCTCTCAGATCCACAAAAATGATACCGCCTTTGTTCCGCTGTTTCTGCACCCATCCCATTACGGTCACATATTCGCCGATGTTTCCGGTGCCAAGCTCCGCACATCTATGGGTCCTCTTCAGACCCTTCATTGATTCTGCCATTGTTTCTCCCTTCCGACCGCTTATCTCT
>CALWEP010000200.1 GCA_944377325.1 uncultured Lachnospiraceae bacterium | reverse complement strand
CGGTCATAATCGTACAGCCGGTAGGTGATATCGGAGCTCTGCTGAGTTTCCAGGATCAGAGTTCCTTTCTGAATGGCATGGACCGTGCCCGGCTCGATCTGAAAAAAGTCTCCCTTTTTTATGGGGCGGGTGCGGATCAGATCGGACCAGCGCTTTTCATCGATCATCCGGCGGAGTTCTTCTTTGCTTTCCGCATTATGCCCCACCACAATGGTGGAACCGGGATCACAGTCCAGCACATACCAGCACTCTGTTTTTCCGAGAGAACCGTTTTCGTGATCCTTCGCGTAGGCGTTGTCCGGGTGGACCTGAATGCTCAGGCTGTCCTGTGCGTCTATGATTTTTACCAGCAGGGGGAACTCCGGTCCGCCGGCATGACCGAACAGCTCCGGATGATGGCTCCACAGCCAGCTCAGGGTCTTTCCCTTAAAGGGACCGTTGGCCGCCTGACAGTCGCCGTGGGGGTGGGCGCTGATCACCCAGGCTTCGCCGGTATGATCGCTGGGAATGGGGTACCCGTATTCGGAACGGAGACGAGTACCGCCCCAGATCATTTCTTTGAAAACAGGCTGAAAAAATATAGGCTCTTTCATGGTGTACTCCTTGAGTTGATTTGAATGTTTTTCTCATTCCATTATAGCGGGATGCAGGGAAAAAGCAACCGGAAATAGGGCAGGGCGGTTCCCTCCGGAGATAACAAAAGAAGACTGTTCCGCAGCAGAGCCGGAGTCCCATAAAGGCCCGGACGGCGCGGAACAGTCTTCTTTGTCGCATAAGGGGCAAAGGATCGCCATGATCCTGCGGCCCCGCTTGACCTGTCAGATTTTGGAAGGGCTGTCGGAGGAACCTTCCTCCGGATCGGGGTATACGGTCATAATATCCTCAACATTGCACTGAAGGATAAAACATAATTTTTCAATGGTATGGGTGGATACATAACAGTTTTTCTTCAGCCGGTCGATCTGACTGGAACTGACATTACAGTAATGAATCAGGTGGTACTGGGAAATGTTCTTTTTTTTCATTGTTTCCCATAAGCGCTCATAAGTAACCATGGTATCGCCTCCTGTTATCATTAAACTGTAAATATCCAATTCTGCATATTATCCATAATAAGACAACCGGAAAGGCTTGCCCGGTCAGCTGAGATAAGCCCTCATGGCTTTCAGGGCGCTTTTTTCCAGACGGCTGACCTGAGCCTGGCTGATGTGGATCTCTTCCGCCACCTCCGTCTGGGTTTTTCCCTCAAAAAAGCGAAGATCGATAATGTGGCGTTCCCGCTCCGGAAGCCGCTTCATGGCTTCGTTCAGAGAAATGTTTTCCACCCAGTTGGACTCCAGATTCTTTTTGTCGCTGATCTGGTCCATAACGCAGAGGGGATCTCCGCCGTCGGTATATACCGGTTCATAGAGGCTGACAGGGCTCTGAATGGCATCCAGAGCGTAGGTGATCTCCTCCTTGCTGATGCCCACCTCATCGGCGATTTCCATGATTGTCGGTTCCTTCAGGTTTTTTTTCGTCAGTGCCTCCCGGGCATAAATCGCTTTATAAGCCGTATCCCGCAGGGAACGGCTCACCCGGATGGAATTATTGTCCCTCAGATACCGCCTTACCTCTCCCAGGATCATGGGAACGGCATAGGTGGAGAAGCGCACGTTCTGAGTGACGTCAAAATTGTCAATGGCTTTGATGAGGCCGATGCAGCCGATCTGAAACAGATCGTCCACATTTTCGCTGCTGCCGGAAAAACGCTGGATAACGCTGAGGACCAGACGGAGATTCCCCTTGATATAATCCTCCCGCGCCTGCTTGTCTCCTGCCAGGATCCGCTGGAACAAAGCCTCTTTTTCTTCATTGGTGAGCAGGGGAAGCTTGGCTGTGTTCACCCCGCAGATTTCTACTTTGTACCCGGACATAGCTTCCTTACCTCCGCATCTACAGATTTGTTTATATAGGAATCTTTCACCCGGCCGGAGACTTTTATACTTCCAGATTCTGTAATTTTCCTTTACAAAAGAATGACGCTGTGCTAGAATTCTCTGATGTAAGAGAAAAAAGGGGAGCCTGTCCGGCAGGCTGAGAGGAAAGAAAGTTTCGACCCGCAACCTGATTTGGGTAATGCCAACGTAGGGAAATAGTGAGAAATTTAAGGCTCCCGCTGTGCTTGGCGGGAGTTTTTTGCGTTGGGGGAAGTCCTCGGAAAGGGGAAGGGAGGTGAGAACGGCAGATGGAAAAATGGAAAAAATGGGCCGTCCCGGCGGGACTGCTTCTTCTGCTGCTTGTATTCTGGGAGGCGGCGGTCCGGATAAACCGAATTCCGCTTTATGTGCTGCCGGCCCCCAGCCAGGTGCTCCGGTCCCTGGCTGAGGAGGGAGCGACACTGGCCGGACACGCGCGGGTGACGGTGGGAGAGGCGCTGGCAGGCATGGCTATCGCTCTGGCGCTGGCTCTGATTCTGGGCGTGGCCATGGATGCGTTTCCGGCGGTGAAAAGAGGAATTTACCCGGTGCTGGTGGTGACCCAGACGGTTCCCATGATCGTGCTGGCGCCTATTCTGATCATCTATATGGGGTTCGGCACTGCGCCTAAGATTCTGACGGTAGTGCTGATGTGCTTTTTTCCGGTGGCAGTCAGCTTTACGGACGCCATGGGACAGATGAATGAGGAATATGTCCAGCTGGTCCGTTCCTTCGGGGCGGGAAAGTGGAAGGCATACCGGCTGGTAAAGATTCCCGCGGCAGTTCCCGGTCTCATATCCGGCCTTAAGGTGGCGGCCACCTACAGCATCAGCGGAGCTGTGGTGGGAGAGTGGATCGGAGCCCAAAGCGGCCTGGGCTACTACCTTCTGCGGGTAAAAAACGGATATATGCTGGATAAGGTTTTTGCCTGCGTGCTGGTGATTGTGGGCCTGAGCCTGGCGATGAACGGACTGATCCGCCTGTGTCAGGCGGCGGTTATGCCCTATGAGAAAGAAAAAAGACCGTAGACCATGGTCTTAAGAGAAAAGAGGAGGAAAAACAATGAAAAAGAGAGAAATCATCTGTGCGGCAGCTCTGTGCGCCGTTATGGCAGCAGGAGCAGGCTGCGGAACAGAGACGAAGGAAACGGAGACAAGCGCTCAGGCAGCTGAGACTGCGAAGGAGGAGACTGCGGAGGAGAGCGGCGCTTCGGAAGCGGCAAATGAAGAAGAGCCGGAGGACGTGACGGTGATCCTGGATTATGTGGCGAACACCAATCACACCGGAATGTACGTGGCTCTGGACCAGGGATACTATGAGGATATGGGACTGAATGTGAATATCGTGGAGCCTACGGAGGGAGCTACCGCCACTCTGGTGGCAGTGGGAAAAGGAGATTTCGGCATCAGCTATCAGGAGGATGTGACCGTAGCCTTGGCTTCTGAGGATCCCCTGCCCATCAAGGCCATTGCCACCCTGATCCAGCACAATACCTCCGGTTTTGTCTCCTACGGCGACAAGGACATCACTTCTCCTGCGGATTTTGAAGGAAAGACCTATGCCGGCTGGGGCGGCCCCGGAGAGAGCGCCGTGCTCAATGCCGTGATGA
Source organism: uncultured Lachnospiraceae bacterium (assembly GCA_944377325.1). Taxonomy (GTDB): domain Bacteria; phylum Bacillota; class Clostridia; order Lachnospirales; family Lachnospiraceae; genus Lachnoclostridium_A. The sequence continues at coordinate 2,378 of CALWEP010000200.1, read as the reverse complement.
CCCAGGCGGGAGCGGATTTTTCCAAGCTGAATATCGTCACCTCCGACGGAGCTGGCTTTGCGGCTCTGAAGGACCAGGTGGATATTATGTGGTTCTTTGAAGCATGGGACAACGTAAAGTGCGAGCTGGCGGATTTCCCCATCAATTATATGCCGTTAAGAGACCTGGACGAGCGCCTGGACTACTATACTCCCGTGATCATTGCCAGCGAGGACACTCTGGAGAACAGACCGGAAATGGTAAAGAAGTTTTTGAGCGCCACGGAGAAGGGCTATGAGTACGCCATTGAAAATCCCCAGGAGAGCGCTCAGATTCTGAACAAGTACGCTCCGGATTATGATATGGACCTGCTGGGACGGTCTCAGGAATATCTGGCGGACAAGTATATGGAGGACAGCGAGACCTGGGGAACCATGAAGGACAGCGTCTGGGACAACTATACGGACTTCATGGTGGAGTACGGTGTAATCGACAAGGATATTCCGGCGGCAGACTGCTATACAAACGAATTCCTTCCCTCCGCTTCTCAGGAATGACGGAAAGGAGAAGCCATGAAGCTTGAGGTACGGAACCTGTCTTTTTCCTACGGGGACCGAAAGGTGCTGGAGCAGGTGGAGCTGCAGGCGGAGGAAGGGGAATTTGTGAGCATTCTGGGAGCGTCCGGATGCGGAAAATCCACCATCCTCAAGCTCCTCACCGGCGTACTGTCCGGGAGTTCGGGAGAAATCCTGGTGGACGGGATGCCGGTGAGGGGAATGTCGGAGCACTTTGCCTATATGCCGCAGAATGACCTTCTGTTTCCATGGAAGAACATTCTGGATAACGTGTGCCTTTACGGGCGGATCCACGGAAGCCTGGAAGAGGCAAGAAAAGAGGCCATGGAAAATATGGCGGCCTTCGGCTTGGCCGGATATGAAAAGTCCTACCCGTCCGCCCTGTCCGGAGGAATGCGGCAGCGGGCGGCGTTTCTGCGGACGGCTCTCTGCAAGTCGGACATTCTGCTGCTGGACGAGCCTTTCGGCGCTCTGGACGTGATCACCCGAGGGGAAATGCAGGACTGGCTTCTTTCTGTGCGAAAGCGGATGAACCGGACTGTGGTGCTGGTTACCCATGATATGGATGAGGCCATCTATCTGTCGGACCGGATCCTGATTCTGGGAGGAAGGCCTTCCCGGGTAAAGGCGGAACTGTCTCCGGAAATGCCGGCGGAAGGGAGAAACCGGGACTGGCTGTACGGCCAGGGAGAGCTGAGAAGGCGGATTCACCGGGAGATTATGGAAACGGAATCGGGAAAGGAGGACCGGCTTTGAGAGAGCTTTGGGACGGTCATGCCCATCTGGGGACGGAGGAGGAGAGAGCGTTCCGGGAACGGGAGCGGATTCGGACCATGATCTGTGCCGGCGATCCGCGGGAAGCGGCGGAACTGGAGGCCCTTTCCGCCAGCTGGGCGGTGAAGGCATACGGACTCCATCCGTGGAAAGCGGATCCGGCAGCCTTAAAGGCCATGGAACCCTGGCTGAAGCGGGCGCGGATTATCGGTGAGATCGGAATGGACTCCGTCTGGTGTGAGGTGGACCGGAAGGTACAGCAGGAGGTGTTCCGCAGCCAGCTGGAGCTTGCCCGGGCAGAAAAAAAGCCGGTGGTCCTTCACGTAAAGGGCATGGAGAAGGAGGCGGCGGAGCTGATCCGGGAATATCCCGGGACCTATCTGGTTCACTGGTATTCGGATCCGAACTGGCTGGATCTTTATCTGGAACAGGACTGTTATTTCACTGTGGGACCGGACGTGGCGAAGAACCCGGCGGTCCGGCAGGTAGCCTGCAGCGTCCCCCTTTCCCGGCTGATGGTGGAGACGGACGGCTTCGGGGCGGTGAAATGGGCTCTGGGAGAGGAACTTCCGCTGAACGGAGTGAAGCAGGCGCTGGAAAACAGCATGCGGTGGATTGCAGAAGCGAGAGGGCTGAAGCCGGAAGAAGTGTATCGGCTGACGGAAGAAAATTTCCGGCGGTTTGCAGGAATCTGATCCTGCAGACCGCCGGAAAGGCTTTCGTCAGCTTTTTTTGTTTTTCTGATAGAGAATAAACAGTCCCTTTAAGAGCAGGGCATTGTCGATGATGATCTTATGGCGGCACAGCGGCATGACGAAGCGTGACAGGCCTCCGGTGGCGACGATGGTGGCGGGCTGTCCCAGCTCCTCCTCCATCCGGTCAATGATGCCGTCGATCATGGAGGCGGTGCCGTACATAATGCCGGACCGCATACAGTCGATGGTGTTTTTTCCGATTACCTTTCCGGGAGTTTCCAGACTGATCTGGGGCAGCTGGGCCGTTTTGCTGCTTAAGGTGTCCAGGGAAATGCGCAGGCCGGGAAGGATCACG
>CALWEP010000199.1 GCA_944377325.1 uncultured Lachnospiraceae bacterium | reverse complement strand
AGAAAACACTGCGTTTACGCGTATTCCGAAGCGTTCCGCCACCGCTTTGAGCTGCTTGTCGGCTGCTCCGATGCCGCTGCCGCAGGTAATGACCGCCCACACATAGGGAGTTTTCCCCGACAGCTTCAGCTTAGAAAGGAAATTCACCACCGCCGTAGGCAGCCCCCAGTAATAAACCGGAAACACCAGACCCAGCGTCTCATTTTCCCCGATGCAGCAGGAAAAGTCCCGTTTTTTCATCGCCTCGGCCATATCCTTCCGCTCCTCTCCCATACGGAGAGCAAAAAAATCCGCCGCCGCCATGGAGTTGCCCGTTCCCGTGAAATAATAAATCATATGCCTTCCTCCTCGTCTCAGCCTTCCAGAAATTCCATTACCGTCCGATTGAATTCCCGGCTGTTGTTTTTCGCCACAAAGTGATCTCCCTCTATCAAGGCCAGCTGCCCCCCGGGCAGCTTCGAAGCGATCATTCCGGTATGCTTCTCTTTTATCATATCATCCGTACCTGCAATGACAAGAGCAGGAACCTGTATTTTTTTCAGTTCATCCGGCCGGATTTTAGGTTCTCTGACCATCAGCCCCAAAAATTCATGCCGCAGGGCCGCCCTTCGGGAAACGGGGGACAGCGCTCCTGTCAGCGCCCAATCCAGCTGAATCGGCAGAAGAACTGTCTTTTTCAGTCCGGAAGGATACAGATTTGCCCCGTTCAGAACCAGTCTGCTCACATAAGAAGGATAGCGAAGGGCAAACAGAAGGGCAATATTTCCTCCGTCGCTGAATCCTAGCAGCGCTGTCTCCCTGATTCCCCTTTCGTCCAGAAAGTCCTTCAGGTCCTCCGCAAACCGTTCCAGAGTAAAGGGGCCGTCCCCTCTGGGACTTTTTCCGTGTCCTCTGGTATCCACGGCCATCACATGATACCGACGGGAAAATTCTTCAATCTGAGAAGAAAAATAGGTGCTGTCTTCCCCGTTTCCATGCAGCAGAACCAAGGGCAGACCTTTTCCCCTCTCCTCACAATGCAGCCTGATTTTCACAGCCGCTCCCTCCCTTCCGAAAAACAGCGGAGCCGCCGCATCCGCGGCAGCTCCCTTTTCATAATGACTGTTCTTTTTCCAGCATACGGTCATACTGCTCCTTCAGTTTTTCAAACACTTCATCGCTGACCGCATGCTCCACCAGGCAGGCGTCCCGCCCGGCCACCGCTTCGTCCACTCCCAGGCGGACAAACATTTCTTTAAAGAAAATATGCTTTTCATATACCGCCTTTGCCAGAGCCTCGCCGGCTTCCGTCAGACAGAGAGCCCCGTCCCCCTCCTTGACCACCAGCTCTTTCTCTCTCAGAGCCTTCATGGCGCCCGAGACGCTGGGCTTAGACACTTTCAGATATTCTGCCACATCGATGGAATGCACCTGTCCTTTCTCCTGCTTCAGGCAGTAGATGGCCTCCAGATAATCCTCCAGCGATTTTCCTAATCTCTGCGTACCAATTCCCCCCTTCTGTAAAATACTCCGGCATCTCCGTACATTATAACAAAAGGGGAAAATTTAAACAACCGGTTTCTCCCCGGAATACGGGGTCCCGTTATTCATCAAAGATGCTTACGATCTCTCCGTCCAAAATGCGGTTCATATTTCTGACGGCACAGAAGTTTCCGCACATGGAGCAGGTATCCTCCTTTTCCGGTCTGGCCGAAGCGCGATACTCCCTGGCCTTTTCCGGATCCACGGACAGGCGGAACATCTCTTCCCAGTCCAGCCTCTTCCTGGCCTCGCTCATCCGGTCGTCCCACTCTCTCGCTCCCCGGACTCCCTTGGCAATGTCCGCCGCATGGGCGGCAATTTTTGAAGCTATGATTCCCTCCTTCACATCCTTCTCATCCGGCAGCCGCAGATGCTCCGCCGGCGTCACATAGCACAGGAAGGACGCGCCGGCCGCGGCGGCTACCGCTCCTCCGATGGCCGCCGTAATATGGTCATACCCGGGAGCCACGTCCGTTACCAGCGGTCCCAGAACGTAGAAGGGGGCTCCCTTGCAGACCGTCTGCTGCAGCTTCATATTGGCCGCAATCTGATCCAGGGGCATATGTCCCGGTCCCTCCACAATCACCTGTACATCCTTTTTCCACGCCCTGGCCGTCAGCTCCCCCAAGGTCACCAGCTCCTCGATCTGGGAAGCGTCGGACGCATCCGCCAGACAGCCGGGGCGGCAGGCATCTCCCAGGCTCAGGGTCACGTCATATTGCCTGCAGATATCCAGGATCCGGTCAAATTGGGCATAAAACGGATTCTCCTCCCCGGTCATTTCCATCCAGGCGAAAATAATGGAGCCTCCTCTGGAGACGATATTGGTCAGCCGGCCGGCCTTCTTGAAGCGCTCCGCCGTGCGGCGGTTAATTCCCACGTGAATGGTCATGAAATCCACTCCGTCCCTGGCGTGCATTTCCACAATCCGGAGCCACTCTTCCCCGGTGATCTCCTTCAGCGGCTTATGGTAATACACCACCGCATCGTAGATCGGCACGGTACCGATGATTGCGGGGCACTCTGAGGTCAGCTTTTTCCTAAAAGCTTCCGTGTCTCCCCAGGAGCTCAGGTCCATAATGGACTCCGCCCCCATATCCACCGCCCTCTTCACCTTGGCCAGCTCCATATTCATATCCCGGCAGTCTCTGGAGGTACCCAGGTTCACGTTGATCTTCGTTCTCAGCATGGAGCCGATTCCATTCGGTTCTATGCAGGTATGCAGTTTGTTTGCCGGAATCACTGCCTGGCCCCCGGCCACCAGTTCCATCAGCTTCTTCGGATCCATTTTTTCTTTTTCCGCCACTTTTTCCATTTCTTTGGTCAGAATTCCCTGTCTGGCCGCATCCATCTGTGTCGTATAGCTCATATGCTTCTCCCTTCTGTCACCGGGAGCCTATGCGCGTCTTTTCCGGAAGCGGAATCCTTTCCCTGTAAAAAGCGGCAGCCTTTTTTACAAAAAAGGCCTGCGCCACGTATGGCGCAGACCCTCATCTGCTGTCACATATTTCCCTACGTTGGCATTACCCAAATCAGGTATAGGTCGAAGTTGGATCACTTCCTCTCAGCCCGCAAACGAGCTCCCTGTTATGCCAAATATCCTACCACCGAATAAGCCCGATGTCAATCCTTGGCTTCGTCTTTCCCAGCCGGCGCAGACGGTGCGGCCTTCACTTTTCTGATGGGAAGGGGAAGATTGATTCCCATCAGGTTCAGGAGCACTCCCTTAGCCTCGGAAGCCAGCACCTGGGGAATTTTGGAAGCCTCCACCACAACCGCCTTCTGCTGATCTCCCTTGTTGAACTTCTGGAATTCCAGAATATCCGTAAAAATAGGCTGATAGGTATCTCCGTTGGACAGGCGCACCAGAGGCACTCCCTTTCCGTCCTTATTGACAGGGAAGATATACCGTCCCTTGGCAAAATGAGCCAGCAGCTCCTCCTGCATTCCTTTTGTCTCCTGTGTCATCTCCTGGGCAGGCAGCCTTCTGGCCTCCTGGAGGAAATAGAGGGCTGTCAGATGAAAGGCCGGGTTCTCCACCCACACTTTCCCCTCCGGAATCTCCTCATTTTTTCTTCTTCTCACAAAATCTTCCAGCTGGATGCGGGTGCGGGTTCCCCCGTCCTCCACCACCAGAGCGTTTACTCCCATGGTGTAAAGCCCCGTATAAAACGGCAGCATCTGATGATTCTGCAGCTTCATCAGACTCACCGGTATCTTTTCTCCGGCAAGGCGTTCCGCCTCCTTTTTTCCGTCCTCCATGCTGAAAAATAAAAATACCTCGTCATCAAAGGTCTCCTCGTCGCAGACCACGTATGGCTCCTTTGTGCAGACCGACAGAAGCGCGAACAGCTCCGGCGCCGTCCTCAGCTTCTCCAGCAAAGCCGGAAGTCCTGCATCCTTTGTATTTTTCGTCTCTTCACTCATACTCGTTTCGTTCTCCTTTCGGCCCTGCCGCCAGGCCGGCATACCGGCCGCGGGCGGAAGCCTGATTCCGTTCCTATTCCCGGTCCATCCAATTGTATCACATTCCCGCAGACTGCGCAATTGATAATATTTCCTTCCGCTTGCCACGGCAGCCCTTTCCTGTTATACTTAAATGCGCTTCCCTTTTACGGGAGAACAGAACATTGCCGGCCGAAGCCGGAGCTGACCGGCTTCTTTTTAAATCTGCAGGAGACATTATGGAAACAAACACACACATTTCCCAACTGATTAGTCATATCCGCTTTGCCGCAGCCGCCACCGCAGACGAAAACGGCCTTCCCTTTACCGACCCGATCGAACTGCTGGACTGGGATGAAAACGGAATTTATTTTATTGCCGACCGAACTACGGATTTTTACCGCCGCCTGGCCCGAACGGGCTTTCTTTCCGTCACAGGAACGGACAGGGCGGACGTTCCCGCCGTCATTACTCTCCGCGGAAAAGCGGCGGAGCTGGGCAGTCCTCTTCTTCCCAGGCTTCTGAAAAAATCACCCGGCCTTGAAGAGCGGTATCCCAGCCAGCTTTCCCGGAAAAATCTCACCGTATTCTGCATCTGCCGGGGAACGGGAGAGAGCTCCCGTTCCGGAAAAAGAGAATCCTTTTCCTTTGGGGAGGAAACAGAAAAAAAGCCTCGCTTTTTCATTACGGACCGCTGTGTTCTCTGCCGGTTCTGCTATTCCAAATGCCCGCAGAAATGCATTGACATCAGCCGCAGGCCTGCTGTGATCCGCCAGGAAAACTGCATACGCTGCGGAAACTGCTACGAAATCTGCCTGGCACGGGCAATTGAAAAGCGCTCTGCCCGGTAATTTACATTTTTTTGCATTTTTGCTTGCTTTTTTTCTCCTGAGTGCTATACTATATTGGTAAGCCAAAGGGGACATAGCTCAGCTGGGAGAGCGTTGCGTTCGCAACGCAAAGGTCGCGGGTTCGAATCCCGTTGTCTCCATTTAACGCTTGCCAAATTTTATGGCCGGTGCTATAATATATGAAGTCTGGAAGCATAGCTCAGCTGGGATGAGCGTTCGCCTCACACGCGAGAGGTCATGGGTTCGAGCCCCATTGCTTCCACTTGAAAAGCCTCGTATTTATGCGGAGTATCGTATAAATATGAGGCTTTTTTGTGCGTTTTTTCAATTCTTTTCATATCTTAAAATTACTTAAGTATTCTTAATTTCCCTTCCCATTGTCTCCTGCGTATGATACTCTGTTTTTCATCACGTATGAAAAAAAAGGAGGATTTTACCGTGAAATTAAAAATGTTGTTTATCTCAGCTTTCTGTGCCGCGGCCCTGTCCGCATGCACCGCCATCCCTTCCTTAGGCGGAAAGGCCGAAACCTCCGCTGCCGCTCAGACGGAAGCGGAAGCCTCTTCTCAGGAGGCTGACAAGGAAAGCAGCGAAACCGAAAGCGTTCAGGCTTCTTCGGATTTCCAAATACTTTTGGATCTGATGGGCAAGCACGATTCCCAGGTAGTTTCTGTTCTGGGAGACGGCGAAGCCATGGAAAATGAAGGAGTCATCCTGAGCCGTGACTATGTTCTGCCTGTATTCGACGAAAACGCGTCCGTCACCCTTTCCTTCAACCTCTACCAGAGCGAGCAGGACCTGCTGGAGCAGTGCACCATCCGCCTGGAAAAGCAGAGCCTGGAAGAATATAAAGCTGTTCTGGAAAAAGAGCTGGGCCAGCCTACGGAAACCTACGAAAAGTCTTACTACTTTGCCGCCGAAGGCTCCACCGTTGTGCTTGCAGATCCCTTTGATGACGGTCCCTACATTGAAATTTCTCTGAACAGCGAGGCAGAATAAGGGAACGCTTACTGATTTCTGCCGCCGTCCGTGCCGTACCTTCCGCACAAATCACTGAGACAGCACCGTTCGCAGTGCGGACTGGTCCTGGCCGTACACACATCGCGGCCATGAAATACCAGACGGTGGCAGAAATCACTGCCCTCCTCAGGAGGAATCAGCTTCCACAGCGCCATTTCCACCTTTTTCGGCTCTTTGATCCCGTCCACCAGACCGATCCGGTTCACCAGGCGGATGCAGTGGGTATCCGTCACGATCGCCGGTTTTCCGAACACATCTCCCATAATCAGATTGGCGCTTTTTCTTCCCACTCCGGGAAGCTTCAGCAGCGCATCAAAATCATCCGGCACCTTTCCCCCGTACTGATCTCTCAGAATTTTCATACAGGCACTGATATCCCTGGCTTTGCTGTGTCCCAGGCCGCAGGGCTTTACGATCTCTTCGATTTTTTCCGTGGGAGCCGCCGCCAGGGCGTCCACATCCGGGTATTTCTCATACAGCTTTTCCACCACCACGTTTACCCGCGCATCGGTGCACTGAGCCGCCAGGCGGACGCTTACCAGAAGCTTCCAGGCCTCATTGTAATCCAGAGTGCAGCCTGCGTCCGGATACTCCTGCTTCAGTCTTTTTATCACTTCCAGCGCCAGCTCCTGTTTTGTCATTTGTCATCCTCCTCTTTCTGTTTCCCAACGGACCGTCTGCCGTTTTTCCCCATCATACACGGTTTTTATACTTTTTTCCAGGTCTTTTCACAAAGCTTTTATAAATTGCTCACAGTTTGGTCACATCCGAACGGTATTCTATAATCACAAACAAGGAGATAATCCTTTTTACATATATTCTTTTTCATACTACCCCCCTTTCTGCCGGCAGCGCCACTGCCGGCATTGTTTTATCTTCTTTCAGAAAAAGCGCCTTCAGGCAGCTGTGATATGCTGCCCGAAAGCGCTTTTTTATGAGACTTATACGTTTTCCACAGTGGCAATATCGATCAGCGTCAGCTCCTTCGCCCTGTTTTCCAGGCTGGTGGCCAAAGCCGCGGCCGTATCGATGGCCGTCAGCACCGTAACCCCTGTCTCAATGGCATTTCTGCGGATAATAAAGCCGTCCCGGCTTCTGTCCGCGCCCTGAGGCGGAATGTCGATCACCAGATCGATCTCATGTCCCAGCACCAGATCCAGAATGTTGGGAGATTCCTGTTCCAGCTTCGGTACGGAGAGCACTCTCACGCCGTTGGCATGGAGGTATTTTGCCGTTCCCTTTGTGGCAAAAATGCGGTAGCCCAGGGCTTCAAACCGTTTTGCCACTCCCACGGCCTCTTCCTTATCCTCATCCCGGACCGTAATAATCATATTCTTGTATTTGGGCAGCTTGATGCCTGCTCCCTGGAAGGCCTTGTAAAGAGCCTCGTTGAAGGTCTTGGCAATGCCCAGACACTCACCGGTGGACTTCATCTCCGGTCCCAGGCTGATATCAGCGCCGCGGATCTTCTCAAAGGAGAACACAGGCATCTTGATGGCGATGTAGTCCGCCTCCTTCTGAAGCCCCGGCTCATAGCCCAGTTCCTTTATGGTGTGGCCGCAGATGATTCTGGTAGCCAGGGGAACGATAGGAATGCCCGTTACCTTGCTGATGTAGGGAACCGTTCTGGAGGAACGGGGATTTACTTCAATAATGTATACGTCTTCGCCGTCCACAATGAACTGAATGTTGATCATTCCCTTTACGTGAAGGGCTCTTGCCAGCTTCTCCGTATAGTCCACAATGGTCCTCTTGTTGCTTTCCGTAATGCTCTGAGCCGGATATACGGAGATACTGTCTCCGGAGTGAATTCCCGTACGCTCGATATGCTCCATAATGCCGGGGATCAGAATATCCTCGCCGTCGCAGATGGCGTCCACCTCAATCTCCTTGCCCATGATGTACTTATCTACCAGGATGGGATGCTCCTGGGCAATCTGGTTGATGATTCCGATAAATTCATCAATATCCTGATCGCTGATGGCAATCTGCATGCCCTGGCCGCCCAGTACATAGGAGGGACGCACCAGCACCGGATATCCCAGCTCTGCGGCCGCCTTCTTAGCCTCTTCCGCCGTAAATACCGTATGGCCCTTCGGTCTGGGAATACCGCATTTTTCCAGAATGGCATCAAACAGCTCTCTGTCCTCTGCCGCATCCACATCCTCTGCCGCAGTACCCAGAATGGGAACTCCCATCTTCATCAGCGCTTCCGTCAGCTTGATGGCCGTCTGTCCGCCAAACTGCACTACCGCTCCGTCCGGCTTTTCAATATCCACAATGCTCTCCACATCCTCCGGTGTGAGGGGCTCAAAGTACAGCTTATCCGCAATATCGAAGTCCGTACTTACGGTCTCCGGGTTGTTGTTGATGATGATGGTCTCGTAGCCTTCCTTCTCAAAAGCCCAGGTGCTGTGCACGGAGCAGAAGTCAAACTCGATTCCCTGGCCGATCCGGATGGGACCGGAACCAAGCACCAGCACCTTCTTGCGGCTTCCGGTCTGCTCCACCTCATTTTCGCTGCCGTAGCAGGAATAGTAATAGGGCGTCTCCGCAGCAAACTCAGCCGCACAGGTATCCACGATCTTGTAGGCAGCGCGGATATTGTTTGCATGGCGCATGGCCTTGATCTCTTCCTGAGAAAGGCCGGTCAGCCTGGAGATTACGTTATCCGGGAACTCGATGCGCTTTGCCTCTCTCAGAAGGTCCGCGTCCATTCCCTTTCCGGCAGCCTTCAGAGCCGCCTCCATCTCCACCAGAATGGCCAGCTTGTCGATGAACCAGATATCGATCTTGGTGATGTCATGAATGGTCTCATAGGAAACGCCTCTTCTCAGCGCCTCGGCGATCACCCAGATTCTCCGGTCGTCCACCTGATGGAGCATCTCGTTCAGCTCCTCGTCGGTGAGGCCGGTAAAGTCATAGGACATCAGGCAGTCCACATGCTGCTCCAGAGAGCGGATAGCCTTCATCAGGGCGCCCTCGAAGTTGGTGCAGATGCTCATGACCTCTCCCGTTGCCTTCATCTGTGTGCCTAAGGTTCTCTTGGCGCTGATGAACTTGTCGAAGGGCAGACGGGGCATTTTCACCACGCAGTAATCCAGCATGGGCTCAAAGCTGGCGTAAGTCTTCTTTGTAACGGCGTTCTTGATCTCATCCAGGGTATAACCCAGAGCGATCTTGGCCGCCACCTTAGCGATGGGATAGCCGGTCGCCTTGGAAGCCAGGGCGGAGGAACGGCTTACTCGGGGATTTACCTCGATTACACAGTACTCAAAGCTATCCGGATGAAGGGCATACTGCACGTTGCAGCCTCCGGTGATTCCCAGCTCGGTGATAATGTTCAGAGCGGAGGTACGAAGCATCTGATACTCCTTGTCTCCCAGAGTCTGAGAGGGAGCCACTACGATGCTGTCTCCCGTATGAACGCCTACCGGGTCGATGTTTTCCATATTGCAGACGGTAATCACGTTGCCCGCTCCGTCTCTCATTACCTCATACTCGATCTCTTTCCAGCCGGCGATGCACCGCTCCACCAGAACCTGTCCCACACGGGATAAGCGCAGGCCGTTTTCCAGGATCTCCGCGCACTGCTCTCTGTTTTCCGCAATTCCGCCGCCGGAGCCTCCCAGAGTGTAAGCCGGGCGCAGAACCACCGGATAGCCGATGCGTTCCGCCACCTCAAGACCGGTCTGTACGTCTTCCACGATCTCTGAGGGAGCTACCGGCTCTCCGATCTTCTCCATGGTCTCCTTGAACATTTCCCGGTCCTCGGCCTTTTTGATGGTAAGGGCCGTGGTTCCGATGAGCCTCACATTGTGCTCCTTTAAGAAGCCTGCCTCCTCCAGCTCCATGGCCAGGTTCAGTCCGGCCTGTCCGCCCAGAGTGGGCAGCACGCTGTCCGGCTTTTCCTTCAGAATCAGCTGCTCCACCACTTCCACCGTAAGCGGCTCAATGTATACCTTATCTGCAATATCCTTATCCGTCATGATGGTCGCCGGATTGGAATTGAGCAGTACAACCTCTATGCCCTCTTCCTTCAGGGAACGGCACGCCTGGGTTCCCGCATAGTCAAACTCCGCCGCCTGACCGATAATGATCGGGCCGGAGCCGATAACCAATACTTTCTTAATATCCGGATTCTTTGGCATTATTCATTTCCCTCCATCATTCTTAAAAAGCGGTCAAACAGGTAGCTGGAATCCTGCGGTCCCGGGCAGGCTTCCGGATGATACTGTACGGTGAAAATATTTTTTCCCGTATATTTCAGTCCCTCGTTGGTGCCGTCATTGACATTCACAAACGCAGGAACGGCCACCTTTTCATCCAAGCTGTCCGTATCCACCGCGTATCCGTGGTTCTGAGAAGAAATATAGACCCGTCCTGTTTCCAGATCCTTCACCGGATGATTTCCTCCCCGGTGTCCGTATTTCAGCTTGTAAGTATCCGCTCCCGTAGCCAGAGCCATGAGCTGATGTCCAAGGCAGATGGCAAAAATCGGAACGTTTGATTCATAGAGCTTGCGGATCTCACGGATGATCTCCACGTTCTCCTTCGGATCCCCCGGGCCGTTGCTGAGCATAATGCCGTCCGGATTCCCTGCCAGGATCTCCTCTGCGGAGGTATCTGCCGGATATACCGTCACCTGACAGCCCCTCTCATTCAGAGAGCGGGCAATATTCTTCTTTGCGCCCAGGTCCAGAAGGGCCACCTTCTTCCCGTCTCCGGGCAGCACATACCGCTCCTTGGCAGTGGTCGCCATAACTACTCCCTTTACGCTGTATGCTTTCATCCGGGCAACGGCATCCTCCAGATCGTAATTCTCATTGGTGGTGATCATGCCGTTCATGGTTCCCTTTTCTCTTAAAATTTTTGTAAGGGCTCTCGTATCGATGCCGCTGATTCCGGGGATATTATTAGACTCTAAGAAATGCTGAATCGTATCCTCACTTCTGAAATTACTGGGGATGCGGGATAATTCTCTGACAATATAAGCGTCGGGCCATGGCTTTAAAGACTCCATGTCCTCATGACAGATACCATAATTACCAATCAAAGGATAGGTCATAACAACTGCCTGTCCTGCATAGGACGGGTCTGTGAGAACCTCCAGATAACCGGTCATGGACGTATTGAATACGATCTCACTGATGACCTCACGGGCAGAGCCGATGCTGGTTCCCTGAAACACCGTTCCGTCTTCCAGTATCAAAAATGCTTTCATGTGGGGGTACTTCCTTTCTTCATTGTGAATTATTCCTCTGTGCTTCTGATAAAAGCCCAAATTGTAAAGATTATACATGAAAATCCCATGGATTTCAAGCAGAAAATCTTTAATTTCCGACTTTTTTCACGGTTATTTTCCTACTACAAATGATATACGTTTTGCCTGCTCCTGTCAAACAGAAACGGAAATCTCCGTTCCGCCGCAGAAGAACCGTCACCTGATGCTCCTTTTCTTCTATAATAATAGTAAGAAACCTGAAAAGAAGGAAATTTATGGCAGATTCATTTACAGCATATCTCCAGGTAGATGTGGTATCCTCTCAAAATAATTTCCCCATTCCCGGAGCCACCGTATCCGTCACATCAGAAGATGATCCCGGCTTTATATCGGAGCAGCTCACCACCAATTCCTCCGGACAGACGGAAAATATTCCTCTTCCGGCTCCCGATCCCCAATACAGCCTGATCCCCGGCTCCGTCCGTCCCTATTCGGAATACCGGCTGCGCATCCAGGCTCCCGGCTTCCGGCCGGTGGAAATCTCCGGAAGCGAGGTGCTTCCCGACTCCACCTCCATTCAGAATGTGCGCATGGAGCCTGTGGAGGATACGGCTCCGGCAGACAACAACATTCTGATTCCCGCCCACACCCTTTACGGCCAGTATCCTCCCAAAATCGCGGAAAATGAAGTAAAGCCCGTGACCGACACCGGCGAAATCGTTCTGTCCAGGGTGGTGGTTCCGGAAATCATCGTCGTTCATGACGGTGTCCCCTCCAACTCCTCCGCTCCCAATTATTACGTTCCCTACCGGGATTACATCAAAAATGTGGCCTCCAGCGAAATCTATGCCACCTGGCCCAGAGCCTCCATTGTCGCCAATGTGCTGGCAATTATGTCCTTTACCTTAAATCGGGTGTACACGGAATGGTACCGGGGACAGGGCTATGATTTCACCATTACCTCTTCCACCGCCTTCGATCACAAATGGATCTACGGCCGGAATTTCTATGAGTCCATCTCCGTAGTGGTGGATGAAATATTTGACAGCTACCTGTCCCGCCCCAATGTGAAGCAGCCTATTCTCACCCAATACTGCGACGGCAGGCAGGTGCAGTGCCCGGGATGGATGGCCTTATGGCCTGCGGTTATACATCGAAATTTTTTCTTACGGACCGTCAGGATTTTTTCTGCTTTGTTTCATAAAACATTCACAAACTCAACACAGTTTTGTCACATATAAAAGGTATTCTTATCATTGTAAAAGGTAAGTATTCCTTTTTTCATAATACTTTTTCATATTACTCCCCCTTTATTCCGGCAGTCTGAAGGCTGCCGGTATTATTTTCAGAATTTTATTGCAAAATCCCCCATCTTTGATATATAATAATTGCACGGAGACATAGCTCAGCTGGGAGAGCATCTGCTTGACGTGTAGAGGGTCGCAGGTTCGAGTCCTGTTGTCTCCATTTTTTAGAAATTCTTTCTTTTTCGGTCACATTCTGCTCACATTTTTCTTGTATACTGCAGTTATGAACATCTGAAAAAGTGGTCAGAGCACTGAGATATTCCATACGCCGTCAGGTCTGCGTCCCCGCAGCTCTGGCGGTTTTCCTATTTATCCGGCCGTTCATAGGACATCCCCACGCCGCGTATAATCCAGCAGGAGGTGATCCCATGGCCTGCTCAGAAGCAGCTTCTCCTCTCCGGGCCGCCCTTTATATCCGCGTCAGCACCCGCAGCCAGGAAGAGCTTTCTCCCGACTCCCAGAAACGGCTTCTGCTGGATTACGCCCGCTCCAGGCAGATTCTGGTAGAGCCGGAGCACATCTATATGGAGAAAGGCATTTCCGGCCGCCGGGCGGACAGGCGGCCCCGTTTTCAGCAGATGATCGCCGCAGCCAAATCCCCCGTTCACCCTTTCGATCTGATCCTGGTGTGGAAGTTTTCCCGTTTTGCCCGCAATCAGGAAGAAAGCATCGTTTACAAATCCATGCTGAAAAAGCTGTGCGGCGTGGATGTGATCAGCATCTCCGAACCTTTGGAGGAAGGTCCCTTCGGCAGCCTGATCGAGCGGATCATCGAATGGATGGACGAATTTTACTCCATCCGCCTCTCCGGCGACGTATTCCGCGGCATGACGGAAAAGGCTCTGCGGGGAGGATATCAGTGCCGTCCTCCTTTGGGTTACCGGATTCCCGGCCCCGGTCTGCCCCCGGAAATCGTACCGGAAGAGGCCGGCATTGTAAAAATGATTTTTCAGGCTTACGCGGAGGAAGGTCTGAGCCTGGGAGAGCTCTGCCGCCGCCTCAACGGTCTGGGACTGCGCACTGCCGGAGGAAATCCCTTTGAAAAGAGGTCGGTGAAATACATTCTTCAAAATCCCTTTTACACCGGGCTGATCCGCTGGAACAGGAGCAGCGGCTCTTCCCGGCTCAAGCCTCAGGATCAGTGGATCGTCAGGGAAGGCGTTCATACTCCCATTGTCTCCCCCGATCTCTTCCGCCGGGCGGAACGGCGCCTGGAAAAAGAGGCCGGCGCAAGCCGTTCCTGCTCTCCGGAAAGCTCCCGCCACTGGCTCAGCGGGCTGGTCTCCTGTCCAGCCTGCGGCAGAAGCCTGGCCGTCTGTACCCGCCGCCGGAAAACCCTTCCGGATACGGTCATTCTCCAGTGCTCCGGATATCTGAAAGGAAGCTGCCCCTGTTCCTGCTACCTGCCGGAAGACGGCGCCTGCTCCGCCCTTTTCGCCTCTCTGGATCAGCTGATCTCCCTGGCGCCGTCCCGGTTTTTCCTCTCCTACCGCCTGCCGGCAGGACGGACGCTTTCGGAGCCGACCGCGGAAGCATCCCTTTCTGCCGCTCTGCGCCGGACCAGGGAAGGCCTGCGAAGAGCTTCCCTGGCCTATCTGGACGGCATTGACACGGAAACGGAGTATTCGGAACACAAAGCCCGTCTCACCGATGAGATCTGCCGCCTCACCCGGCAGCTGGAATGCCTTAAGGCCGAAACACCCCGTAAGGACGAAGAAGCGGCCGCCGTCCCCTCTCCCCGGCAGCTCCTCTCTTCTCCCGTCCACTCTGTCTCCCGGAAAAGCCGGGCGCTCCGATCCGTCATAGCGCGGATGGTCTATTTCCGGGAAGACAACCGGGCGGAGATTGTCTATCATTTTCCCGATCAGCCCTCTTCGTCTACCGGCGAACCATTGGGATGACCCAATGGGGCTCCTGCTCTCTGGGTGAACAGGGTTACAGCCCCATCGAAATCCTGCGGTATTTTTACGGAGAAAGCATCTACATCAACACGGCGGAGCAGATCTCGGGAATTCCCATTTCCTGGCCCGGCTATGAGCTCACCATCGGCTCTTCCGGCGATAAGGTCCGCCATGTTCAGGAGCAGCTGGATACCATCGCCACCATTTACTCCGCCATCCCCGGAATCGCTCAGGACGGAGTCTACGGCCCCGCCACTGCCGAGGCGGTGAAAACCTTCCAGTCCATTTTCGGCCTTCCCCAGACGGGAGTCATCAATTTTGCCACCTGGAACAAAATCTCTCAGATCTATGTAGGAATCACCCGCATCGCAGAGCTGAACTGATTTTCGCCAAAAAAACCTGCCGCGCTCCGGTCCGAAGATCCGCATCCGCGGCAGGTTTCATATTTACTGTGTTCTTCTGTGAGGATCCAGCTGGCCGTAAAAGGTAAAAAGGTAAAGGCCGCACAGGCCGACCAGACCGTATATGATCCTCGACAGCCAGGTTCCGCTTCCGAACAGCCAGCTGACCAGGTTGAAATTGAAAAATCCGATCAGCCCCCAGTTCACCGCTCCTATGATGGAGACCGTGAGCGCAGTATAGTTCAAAGCTTTGTTGTCCATAATTATCTACCTCCTACTGTTCTATGGACAATTATTCCCGCTCTTTCCCGTTTTATGCGTATTTTCCCATAATCACGGTTCTCCGCCCATTTTTATCACCAGAAACATCCCTGCCGCCATCATCAGAAGCCCCCATACCGCTTCGGAAGCTCCGGTCTGCCTCACCGGCACTCCCCATAAGATCACTGCAGGAGAGGAGGCTACCAGGCCGCATACCGCCGCATACACCGTGTCCGACCATCTCTCCAGCAGCACCTCCATAGTCCTGGCGCAGAGAAAGATCCCCCAGGTCAGTCCGAGCACGAAAGGCAGCAGCAGCTCCTGCTGTGCCATAACCGTCTTCCAGTCTCCCGATATCACTCCCATCTGGACCTGGTTGAAAGCGTGGAGCACCGGCTGGTAGTATCCCATCATCATCAGGAGCATGGTTCCGCTCACTCCCGGAACCACCATCGTCACGGAGGCAATCAGCCCCACGCATATCATGGTTGCCAGCCTGGCTCCCGCGCTTTCAAACGTCAGCTCAACGGCCGTCTGCTCTCCGCCTCCCTCATAAACCGTCAGAAGGATCATAGCACAGAACACCGTAAGCAGAAGCAGAAGCTTTTTTATTTCTCCCGTTTTCATGTCCGCCTTTTTCAGGAGAGCAGGAAGGCCTCCCAAAATCAGTCCCAAAAATGCCATGCGGGAGGCAAAAGGGAATCTTTCGAACAGCACCTCAATCACAAATGCCAGACCTCCCATGCCCGCCGCCATTCCCACCCCATAGGGAAACAGAATCCGTACGCTTTCCCCGGGCTTCCGGAACAGATGGGTCAGCGCTCCTATGATCCGGTCATAAACCCCCATGGACACAGCAAGGGTGCCTCCGCTGACGCCGGGTACAATACCTGCCACGCCAATGAGAAGCCCCCTTGCTATTTCTTTCAAATAATTCATGCATATTCCGCCTTAAACGCTCTTATCCTATTTTATTATCCGTTTAAGGTTTTCAGAATCTCCGGCACCTCCGTCAGCCTGTCCATTCTGTAATCCGCCGGACTCTGATCAAATGCGAACCTGTCGTCCTTCAGAGCCGCTACCTTCATTCCGGCCCTGTGCCCGGCCAGTACCCCGAAGGTAGAGTCCTCCACCGCCAGACACTCCTCCGGCGCAGTTTTCAGGCAGGACGCCGTATGAAGGTAAATCTCCGGGTCCGGCTTGCTTCGCCTGAACTGGTTTCCGCTCACCAGCACCTGGAAATACCCGTCAATTTCGTTTTCTTTCATGACCCGTTCCACAATAGGCAGCTGGGTGGAGGAGGCCACAGCCAACCGGCAGCCCTCCTCTTTCAGCCGCTCTAAGACTTCCCTGACTTCCGGACGGAAAATTTTCCGGTAGTCCATCCCTTCGTACATATCCACATGAGCCTTCAGATCCTCCCGCGCCTCCTCCCAGGTCTGGCCCAGGCCTATGGCATCGGCCAGCACGGACCAGGCATCCTCCTTGGACGCTCCCACCATAGGGTAGAGCTGCTCCAGGCGGAGCGACGGATTTCTGGTCTTTCCAAACTCCCAAATTCTCTCCAGATAGACCGGTTCACTGTCAATAATGACCCCGTCCATATCAAAAATGACTGCTTTTATCATATTCTCTTCCTCATATCCTTTTGTCTCCCGTTTCCCGGCGGTTCGGTCCTTTTATCCTATCAGATTTTATCCGTTCTGACAACCGCAGAACCTGCGGCAGCCCCGTTTAATCTGCCGCAGGCTCCAGCAGGAGGACTGTGGGCCAGCCTTCCTCCCGCAGCTTTCTCTCTATGTTTACCGCATTGTCCAGGTTCAGATAAGCCCCCACCCTTACCTTGCAGTAGCCGTCCTGAAAAAGATAAAACGCCGGATAACCCAGCCTGGTCAGCTCCGCGGCAGTCTCCTCGGCAATCCGACAGTTTTCATAAGCCCCTATCTGCACCTGATAATATTCCGGCCGGGCTTCTTCCTCCTCACGGATGGTGTTCAGAATGCCGTCTGCAATCCCGCGGGCAATCTCCCGGAACCTTCTGTCAAACAGGCTGTTGTCCGCCGGATTGTCAATAAAGCCCACTTCCACAATCACCGCAGGCATATCCGAACGGCGGAGCAGAATCAGCCCCGGGCGTTCGATCACTCCCAGGTCCTGAAAGCCCAGCATGGCCAGCTGCTGATCAATATTTTCCCCCAGAAGCTCCGCCGTTCCCCCATACCGGTACACCAGGCTCATAACTCCCGACGCGGTCCCCGGTATGGGCATGGCGTTGCGGTGGATGGATATGAGGTAATCCGCCCCCGACTCATTGGCAATCTCCGCCTTCTCCCCGGGAGAATCATACACGTCGGTAACCCGGGTATAGAGTACCTCCACTCCGTTTTCCTCCAGAATCCGCCCCACCGCCAATGCCAGCTCAAGAGCGTCATCCTTTTCCTGTCTTCCTTCAAACACCGCCCCCGGGTCCTGCTCTCCCCCGTGACCCGCATCTATGATCACTTTCCTTGTTCCCATCAAAAAGAAAGTCTCCTTTCACATTGCCTGTTTACTATAGCATATGTGAAAGGAGACTGAAGTTGACTTTCTTTCCCCGTCAGCCGAGAGGGATATCTCCGGAAAATACTTCTGCCGCCTCTCCGGTCATGTAAACGTGGTTGTCCTCGCTGCTCCAGCGGATGGTCAGACAGCCTCCCAGCAGATCCACCGTGATGTCGCGGTCTTTTTCCGCCCAGCCCGCCAGCACGGCTGCCACCGCCACCGCACAGGCTCCCGTACCGCAGGCCAGGGTTTCTCCCGATCCTCTCTCCCACACCCGCATGATCAGCTGTCCCGGCTCCTTAACCTCCACAAACTCCGTATTGGTTCTCTGAGGGAAGCGGCTGTGAAATTCGAAATCCGGTCCGAAAGCGGGAAGCTCCAGACTGTCCAGTCCGGAAACAGTTTCCCGGCCGCTCCGTCTTTCCGCCGCTTTTTCCTTCTTTTTCCAGCGGTCAAACAGCTTTTCCGTCCCGCCGGTGAAAAAAATCACTGCATGGGGATTTCCCATGGAAACGCCGATGAAGGGAACCTCCATCCCGTCTACGGGAAGAAGCTCAGGCAGCCGGGAGGTAATCTCCGGCTCTCCCATATCCACCGTCAGCTCCGCCACCTTTCCCTCTTCCACCTTCAGATCCAGGTACTTGATTCCCGACAGAGTATCCACAGAGATTCTGCGGCGGTCCGCAGGCACCAGGCCGTGATCGTACACGTATTTCCCCACACAGCGCACGCCGTTGCCGCACATGCTTCCTCTGGAGCCGTCCAGATTGTACATATCCATCTCGCAGTCCGCTTTCTCTGACGGCTTAATCAGGATCAGGCCGTCAGAGCCGATGCCGAAATGCCGGTCGCTGACCAGCTTTGCCGTGCTCTCCGGATCCGCCACCTGCTCCTCAAAGCAGTTTACATATACATAATCGTTGCCGATTCCATGCATTTTCGTAAATTTCATTCCTTTTTCCTCCTATGCGGTCAGACTGATGATCATCTCCGCCGTTTCCACCAGGCTGCTCCCGTTTGTCATGCTGCACTTCTGAATATACCGATGAGCCTCATCTTCTGTCATATGGTTCCTCTCCATCAGCATTGCCTTTGCCCGTCCGATGACCTCCATATCCTCGCTGCTTCTGACTCTGGGCAGCCTCCGTCTCCTGCGGCGGCGGCGTTCCTGAGTCATGACCATCATTTCCAGAGTACTGACCAGTTCATGCACCTTCAGCGGCATGGGCAGAAGAACGGCATTTCCGGGAGTGTCCTCCCCCATCATGCCTGCCTGGGCCACCACCAGCATGGAAAATTCCTCCGGCAGCATACGGCAGACCTCGCCGTATACCATATCGTGAAACTTTCCTCCGCCCACTATGATTCCCTGCTCCAATTCCTCCGCCGCTGCCAGAATCTGAGAGCCGGACGTGCAGACGGCCACCACGCGGAAGCCGTTTTTCACCAGGATATTTCTGATATTCCTTCCGTTTTCCTGCTTGGAAAAGGCTACTATCACATTCGGCACTCTGTCACCTCCGTCTCTTCGTGATCGGAACTCCTTAATACTTGTACAGGTACTCTCCCACTTCCCAGTCTGTCACATGAGCCCGAAAAGTCTTCCATTCCCGATCCTTTGCCTCCAGATATTTGGTAAAGATATGCTCCCCCAGCACTTCTCTCATAAAGCTGCTTTCCTCAAAGGCATTCATCGCCTCTTTCAGGGTCTCCGGAAGAGCTTCAATCCCCGCTTCCGCTCTCTCCTCCCGGCTCATGGCGTAAATATTCCGGTTTACGCTGGGCGGAGGCGTCATTTTTTTCTCAATTCCGTCCAGACCGGCAGCCAGGCAGGCAGCCAGAGCCAGATACGGGTTGGCGGAAGAATCCGGGCAGCGCAGCTCAATCCTGGTGTTGTATCCTCTGGCGCTGGGAATGCGGATCAGCGCGCTGCGGTTGGAATGGATGGACCAGGCAATGTAGTTGGGTGCGTCATATCCGGGAATCAGGCGTTTGTAAGAATTCACCAGCGGATTGGTGAGCAGAACCATCTCTTTCATATGGAACAGAATTCCTGCCATAAACTGATAAGCCAGCAGGCTGAGCCCTGCCTCATCGGATTTGTCCTCGAACAGGTTTCTTCCCGCCCCGTCCGTCAGAGACATATTTATGTGCATACCCGATCCGTTTACCCCCTCCTGGGGCTTGGGCATAAAGGTGGCGTGAAGGCCGTGGCGCTTCGCCACATTTTTCACCGTCATCTTAAAGGTAGTGACATCATCCGCAGTACGCAGGCCTTCCTGGTACTGAAGGTCAATTTCATGCTGAGCGGGAGCCAGCTCATGGTGAGACGCTTCCACGTCAAAGCCCATTTCCTCCAGGCAAAGCACAATATCCCTTCTGACATTTTCCGCAAAGTCCATGGGACCCACATCGAAATACGCCGCCTTTTCGTTGGTCATCGTAGTGGGATTTCCGTCTTCATCCGTATGAAACAGGAAGAATTCGCATTCCGGACCGGCCAGGAAGGTATAGCCCATATCCTTCGCCTTCTTCAGCACCTTTTTCAGCACATAGCGGGGATCTCCGTCAAAAGGCTCTCCGCTGGGATAGCGCACGTCGCAGATAAAGCGGGCCACCTTCCCCTGCTGAGGACGCCACGGAAAAATCTCAAACGTGTCCAGATCCGGATAGAGATACATATCCGACTCTTCAATCCGTACAAATCCTTCAATGGCAGAGCCGTCAAACATACATTGGTTGTTCAGGGCCCGCTCCAGCTGGCTGGCCGTTACCGCCACATTCTTTATCATTCCGAAAATATCCGTAAACTGAAGCCGGATAAATTCCACGTCCTCTTCCTCCACTATGCGGATTATGTCATCCTTACTGTACTTGCTCATGATCCTTTCCTTTCTCTGGTCTGCGGCCGGTCTGCGGCCCGATTATGTCCCATTCTAGCACATGGCCTTTTAAATGTAAATGGAAAAAGACCCTTTGCAGGGCATCCCCCGCAGGGCCTTTTATCCTAAATCCGGTCCTTCTCCGGATGTTTTCCGTATCTCAGAGCCCGCATGGCATTTAAAATCGCCAATACGGATACTCCCACATCGCCGAAAACCGCAGCCCACATGGAAGCGTATCCTGCTGCCGCCAGAATGAGCACCAAAAGCTTGACGCCGATGGCAAACACGATATTCTGCCTTACAATCCCTACGGTTTTTCTGGCAATGGCAATGGCATCTGCGATTTTGGAGGGCTCGTCGGTCATGATCACCATATCCGCCGCTTCCACTGCAGCATCTGAGCCGATGCCTCCCATGGCAATTCCCACATCTGCCCTGGACAGCACCGGAGCGTCATTGATCCCGTCTCCCACAAAGCCCAGGGTCATTCCTTCCCGTTTTGTCTCCAGCAGTTCCTCCACCTTGGCGACTTTATCCCCGGGAAGCAGACCGCCGTAAGATTCGTCCAAGCCGACTTCCTCCGCAACGGCCTTTCCCGTCTCTTCCCGGTCTCCCGTAAGCATGACCATCCGCCTCACTCCGGCCTTTCTCAGCTCCGCCACCGCTTTCTTCGTATCCTGGCGGATGGTATCGGAGATCACCAGATATCCCAGATATCTCCCGTCCCGAGCCGCAAACAGAGTTGTTCCCGTCCTCTGCGGAGCCTTGATCCCTGTGATTCCCAGCTCTTCCATCAGCCTTTCACTGCCCACGCAGACAGACGTCCACCGGCCTCCCTGCAGAACAGAAGTGCGTACGCCTTTTCCTGCCGTTTCCTGCATTTCTCCCACAAAAGCGGGATCTATCTCTTCTCCCAGCGCCTCCCTGACGGAAACGGCAATGGGGTGGTTGGATCGGGATTCCGCGCAGGCCGCCATCCGCAAAAGCTCATGCTCCGCCTGCCTGCGGTCCCCACCTTCCGGCACTTCGGCGGGACACACCTCCGTCACCTGAAATTTTCCCGTAGTCAGCGTTCCCGTCTTGTCAAACACCACCGTATCCAAGGCAGCCACTGCCTCCAGATAATTGCTTCCCTTCAGCAGAATTCCCTCCCTGGAGGCTGCGCCCAGACCGCCGAAAAAGCTTAAGGGCACTGAAATCACCAGAGCGCAGGGGCAGGATACCACCAGAAAGCTGCAGGCCCGGTAAATCCACACTCCCCAGTTTCCCAGAAAAAGAGGGGGAATTACCGCCAGGATGACTGCCAGAATCACCACAATGGGAGTATACACCCGAGCAAAGCGAGTAATAAAATTCTCCGCCTTCGCCTTTCTGGAACTGGCGTTTTCGACTAACTCCAGGATTTTGGCCACGGTGGAATCGTCAAACAGCCTGCTGACACGGACCTCCAGCACTCCCGTCAGGTTGATGGAGCCGCTTACCACTGCGTCCCCCTCCTTTACGTCTGCCGGCATGGTTTCTCCTGTCAGCGCTTTCGTGTCCAGGCTGGAGCTTCCTTTGGTCACCACCCCGTCCAGAGGCACTTTTTCTCCCGGCTTGATCAGAATCAGGTCATCTACCTCCACCTCGTAGGGATCCACCTGCTCCTCTTTTCCGTCTCTTAAAAGGTTGGCATACTCCGGGTTGATGTCCATAAGCGCCGCAATGGACTGGCGTGATTTTCCCACCGCATAGTCATTGAACAGCTCTCCCAGCTGATAAAACAGCATCACCGCCACAGCCTCCTCCAGAGCTCCCACAGCGATAGCTCCGAACGTGGCCGCCGTCATCAGAAAGTTCTCGTCAAACACCTGACCCTTGCTGATGTTCCGTGCCGCCTTCAGAGGAATGTCATACCCTGCCGCCAGATAGGACAGGAGAAACAGAAGCCAGTCCAAGCTCCATCTTCCCTCTGTTCCGATTCCTCCTGCCAGCAGAAGCGCACTGGCCGTAAGGCGGATCACCATTTTTTTCTGCTTTTTTGTCATGACCTGATGTCTCCTTCCACACGCCTTCCCCTCTGTCAGCGAACCACTCTGAATTCCGCCTCAGGCTCCACCTTATCCGCAACCTTCCTGGCCGCTTCGAGTACTTCCTCCACTCTTCCGTCCTCTACCTCCATAACCAGCCTCTGAGTCATGAAGCTCAGGGAGGCTTCCGTTACTCCGGGAAGCTTTCTGATTCCGTCCTCAATTTTCGCCGCGCAGTTAGCACAGCAAAGTCCCTCCAGCTTTACGATCTTTTTCATCTCTGATCCTCTTCCTTTCCTGCAGCCTCTCCGGTCCTGCATAAACGTTTGCCCTTACTCCTCGATATGTTCCATTCCCTGTGCCAGAATGGTCTGAATGTGACCGTCCGCCAGCGAATAGAATACGGTCTTTCCGTCCCTGCGGTACTTCACCAGTCTCATCTGCTTCAGGACCCGAAGCTGATGGGAAATGGCCGACTGACCCATCTGGAGCAGAGTGGCGATGTCGCAGACACACATTTCCGCCTGACTGAGGACATAGAGAATCTTGATTCTGGTAGAGTCGCCGAATACCTTGAAAAACTCTGCCAAATCCAACAGCTGATCCTCATCCGGCATGGCCGACTGCACCTGATTCACAATGTCCTCATGCACATGGATAAAATCGCACTGTTCAATTTCCGAATCATTCATTCTGTATGCCATAGCACTGCCTCCTTTTCCCTCTGCCGTATTATGCTGTGTTCATTCATATGAACAACTATTCATATGTTTATATTAGCATAGTTTTGTGAAAAGTCAAGGAAAATACTCATTGATTTTCTATCACGCATTGATTCAGGAGCTCCCATATTTTCTGAGCCAACGCCGGAAATTTTCCTCCTTTCCGAGTTCCGTATGTTACCTCATATTCCAATTTGGGCTCCCATTTAAGAATATGGCTTCCCTTCAGGTCTTTTATCATGCTTTCCGGCAGCAGCGCCGCTCCATACCCATGCTCCGCCAGCATTTTCATTTCCGCTGCGTTCTGTGCCGTATAAAGCTCCAAAGGCTTCAGCCCTCTTTCTCCC
>CALWEP010000198.1 GCA_944377325.1 uncultured Lachnospiraceae bacterium | reverse complement strand
TTCCGCCTATGCTCTGAAACACGAGTTTGACGAGATCAACTACATCGACATCCTCGACTGCAACGGCGGCGACCACGGCTACCCGTTCGCCACCAACTTTAACCCTGAGATCAACATCCGCGAGGTTTCCGCCAATGGCTCCTACTGGGAGGACGGCCACTGGGTGGAGACCAAGCCCATGGAGATCAAGAGGGTATATAACTTTAAAGAGGTGGGGGAGAAGGATATGTACCTGCTTCACCACGAGGAGCTGGAGTCCCTGGCTCTCAATATTCCGGGGATCAAGAGAATCCGTTTCTTCATGACCTTCGGCCAGAGCTATCTGACCCATTTAAAGTGCCTGGAGAACGTGGGCATGACCTCCATCGAGCCGATTATGTACGAGGGAAAAGAAATCATTCCGCTGCAGTTTTTGAAGGCTGTGCTGCCGGATCCGGCCAGTCTGGGACCCCGCACCAAGGGAAAGACCAACATCGGCTGCATTTTCCGGGGAAAGAAGGACGGAAAAGAGAAGAACTATTATCTTTACAACATCTGCGACCATCAGGAATGCTATAAGGAAGTGGGTTCTCAGGCAGTGGCCTACACCACGGGAGTTCCGGCCATGATCGGAGCCATGATGGTGATCACCGGCAAGTGGAACACTCCCGGCGTACACAATGTGGAGGAGTTCGATCCCGATCCCTTCATGGATGCTCTGAACAAATGGGGACTTCCCTGGCAGGAGGACCGGGATCCGGTGCTGGTAGACTGATGAGCGGCGGGAAAAGCGGATTCTCCACCCCGTATTTTCTGGTGGACGAGAGACTGATCAGAAGAAACCTGGAGATACTGAAAGACGTGCAGGACCGGGCGGGCTGCAAGGTTTTGCTGGCCCAGAAGGCCTTTTCCATGTTTTATGCCTATCCTCTGCTGCGGAAATACCTGGCGGGAACCACAGCCAGCGGCCTCTATGAGGCCCGCCTGGGCCATGAGGAGTTCGGCGGCGAGACCCATGTGTTCTCTCCCGCCTACCGTGAGGAGGAGTTTGATCAGATTCTGCAGTATGCGGACGATATTGTATTCAACTCCCCCAACCAGGTGAGAAGGTTCGGAAGACGGGCGAAGGAGGCGGGGAAATCCGTGGGACTGCGGATCAACCCGGAGTGCTCTACCCAGGAAGGACACGCCATCTACGATCCCTGCGCGCCCGGCTCCCGTTTGGGCACCACCCAGGACAATTTTGACGACGGCATCCTTCCCCTGCTGGACGGCCTTCATTTCCACACTCTCTGTGAGCAGGGGGCAGACGCCCTGGAAATTACGGTGAAGGCGGTGGAAGAAAAGTTCGGACCTTATCTGTACGGGCTGAAATGGCTGAATCTGGGAGGCGGCCATCACATTACAAGAAAAGACTATGACGTGGAGCTGCTGATCTCCATCGTCCGCCGTCTGAAGAAAAAGTACGGCGTGGAGGTCTACCTGGAGCCGGGAGAGGCGGTAGTGCTGAACGCAGGCTTCCTCGTATCCTCCGTACTGGATACGGTTTCCAACGGGATGGAGATCGCTGTTCTGGATACGTCGGCTGCCTGCCATATGCCCGATGTGCTGGAGATGCCCTACCGTCCCCCTCTGCAGGGAGGAGGAGAGCCGGGGGAGAAGCCCTTTCTCTGGCGGCTGGCCGGCCCCACCTGCCTGGCCGGCGATGTGATCGGCGACTATTCCTTTGACCGGCCTTTGGAGCCGGGGGACAGGCTGGTATTTGAAGATATGGCTCTCTACACCATGGTAAAGACCAACACCTTTAACGGAATGGCTCTTCCTGCCATTGTGTGGAGAGGAGAGGACGGAGAAGAGAGACTGGTGAAGGCCTTTGGTTATGAGGACTTCCGGTCCAGACTCTCATAAAAGCGAAATCCGGAGCTTCGGCTCCGTTTTTTGCTTTGCCGGAAATCCGGAAAGGATTCCGGGATAATCAGAACAGAACGGGGGAAAACTATGTATACGTTTCAGGATCTTGTGGATATTACAGACAGGCTCCGGTCGGAGAACGGCTGCTCCTGGGACAGGGCGCAGACCCATGAAAGCCTGAAGACCTGCCTGAAGGAAGAATGCGGGGAAGTGCTGGACGCCATTGACAGCGGAGACCGGGAAAACCTCTGCGAGGAGTTGGGAGATCTGCTGTTCCAGGTCATGATGCACAGCCAGATTGCAAAGGAAGAGGGAAGTTTTACCATTGAGGACGTCATTCACGGCATCTGCGACAAAATGGTATTCCGTCATCCCCATGTTTTCGGGGACGGGAAAGGCGCCTCGGGAGAGGAGGGAACACCCACCTGGGAAGAGCTAAAAAACCTTGACAAACTAAGGAAAAACAGATATAAACATAGATGACGTATTATTTATGAAATCAGTAGTGGTTTGCTTGCTACGGATGAATCATTAGGAGGAAAATAGAATGAATAAGACAGAATTGATCGCAGCAATCGCAGAGAAGGCAGAAATTTCTAAGAAGGATGCGGAGAAAGCGTTAAAGGCATTTACAGAGGCAGTTGCAGAGGAGCTGGTAAAGGGCGAGAAGGTACAGCTGGTAGGCTTCGGCACCTTTGAGGTTTCCGAGAGAGCGGCCAGAGAGGGAAGAAACCCGAAGAGCGGCGAGCCCATGAAGATTGAGGCTTCCAAGACTCCCAAGTTCAAAGCAGGCAAGGCGTTAAAGGATATGGTAAACGCATAACAGTATGAGATTAGATAAATTTCTGAAGGTATCCCGCCTGATCAAGCGGCGTACCGTGGCCAACGAAGCCTGCGATGCGGGCCGCGTGCTGGTCAATGACAAGGCGGCGAAAGCGTCCTACGACGTGAAGAACGGCGATATCATTGAGATACAGTTTGGGACCAAATCCGTGAAGGTGGAAGTGCTGGACGTGCAGGAAACCGTAAAAAAGGATGAGGCCAAGGAGCTTTACCGTTATCTGTAAGTCATAAAAGTGACAGCCTCCCCATACATTGAAACCAGAGGTTTTGATGTGTGAGGAGGTTTTTTTAT
Source organism: uncultured Lachnospiraceae bacterium (assembly GCA_944377325.1). Taxonomy (GTDB): domain Bacteria; phylum Bacillota; class Clostridia; order Lachnospirales; family Lachnospiraceae; genus Lachnoclostridium_A. Next base: position 8,855 of record CALWEP010000198.1, on the reverse strand, counting down.
GGATGAGATCAGGGCAAGAACTCACAAGGTGACGCTGGAAAACCGGTCTGCCGCTTCCGTGAGCGGAATTCAGGAGGTTGTTTCCTTTGACGAGAATCAGATCGTGCTGGATACGGACATGGGACTTCTCACCATCAAGGGCAAGGGACTGCATGTGAACCGGCTGACCCTGGAAAAAGGAGAAACAGATATCGAAGGAACCATAGACAGTCTGGTCTATTCCTCCAATGAGGCCTACCGACGGTCCGGAGAGTCTCTTTTTTCCCGGCTGTTCCGATAGAGGAAGCGGACATGGACCGGCAGATTCAGGGAGAGCTTTTGATGGCAGGGGCCGGCTTCGCCGCAGGACTGCGGCTGATGGCTGTCTATGATGTTCTTCGCATTCTGCGCATGATAATTCCCCACCGCGCCTGGGTTATAGGGGCGGAGGACCTGATTTACTGGCTGTATGCCTCCTTTTCTGTGTTCGGTCTGATTTACCGGGGCAGCGGAGGAACGGTCCGGATTTACGTGATCGCCGCCGTGGGAGGCGGCATGGTTCTGTGGGACAGAATCCTCAGCCGCAGAGTGATGAGGGTATTGCAAAAAGTCAGGAAATGGATTAGAATGAAGGGTAAGAAACGCAGGAAAAGCAGGTGAGCGTATGAGCAGGGGTTCAAGGTCAAAAAGGAATAAGCAGGAGCATTTGAGCAACCGTATGGCCATGCTCGGACTCACGCTGGTTGTGGGAAGTCTGGCTGTGGTGGTGGGAATCCGGGGCAGCAGTCTGAGAGAGAAGGACGCGGAATACCGGATGAAGGAAACCCGCCTGGAGGCTCAGCTGGCGGAGGAAGAACGCCGGGCGGAGCAGCTGGAGGAAGAGAGAGTCTATGTCCAGACAAAACAGTATATTGAGAAGGTGGCGAAGGAGAAGCTGGGGCTGGTAAACCCGGACGAGATCCTTCTGAAGCCGTCGGAGCGGTGAATATTTCCCTCCCATCTGCATATAATAGGATTTATGCAGGTGAGGAGGGATTTTTGTGTTGAGATATAAGCCGGACCGCCGGGGAACGGCGGAGCTGAACGGATATACGGCCAGGCGGCTGAATGAGATGGCCGTCTCCCTGAGCTCTCTGGCCAGGTCCTGTACGGACGGAAGCGGCGGAGAAAGGGCGCTGTCCAGAGAGGACGGACTGACAGCGGTGAAAAATGCAGCTGATCTGGTATGCGGCAGCTGCAGCCGCTGTCCCATTTACAGGGACAGCGAGCGGGAGGACGGCTACTTTCTCTATTATCTGCTTCGGGCTTTTGAACAGAAGGGCAGGGTGGATGCGGAGGATATGCCCCGATATTTTGCGGAAACCTGCGGTCAGAGCAGGGAATACATAGAACAGATCAACAGAAGTCTGGGGCGCGCTACCATGAACCTGTCCTGGAAAAACCGGTTTCTGGAGAGCAGGGATACGGTAATTGTCCAGTTCAGAGAGCTGGCGGTGATTCTGGAGGAATTTGCCAGGCAGATGGAGGAGGCGGAGGATGTGACTCCTTCGGGAGAGAGGATGCTCAGATGGGCGTTTCGGCTGAAGAGAATCCGTCTCTCCCGCCTTCTGATTTTGGAGTATGAAAACGGAAAGCGCGAGGTCTTTGCTTCTCTGCGCATGGCGGGAGGGGGCTGCATGACCGCCAGGGACGGAGCCAAAGCGGTGGGACAGGCCCTGGGAGGCGCCTGGGTTCCCGCCAGAGAGGGCAGGAGCGTGATTACAGGCACGGAAGCTCCCTACCGTTTTGTGGAAGAAGGAAAATACCGGATGATCTATGGGGCCGCATCGGTTCCCAGAGAAGGGGAGGAGGTGTCCGGGGACAGCTATACGTTCCATGCGGCTCTTCCCGGTCAGGCGGTGGCGGGCCTGTCCGACGGCATGGGAAGCGGGGCTGCGGCAGCCGGAGAGAGCAGCCGGGCGGTGGAGCTGGTCAGAGAGCTTCTGGAGGCCGGATTTTCCGCCAGGGCATCCTTGAAAATGGTGAACACGGTTCTTCTTCTGTCCGGAAGGGAGGAACATCCGGCTACGCTGGATCTGGCCTGTCTGGACCTTTATACGGGGGTGCTGGAAATGATGAAAATGGGAGCGGCCCCCACCTTTGTGCGCAGTGAAAACGGAGTGGAGCTTTTGGAGTCGGGTGAACTTCCCGTGGGAGTGGTGAAGGATGCGGAGCCGGCCTTTCTGTCCAAGAAGCTGTGGGATGAAAGCTGGATCGTCATGGTCAGCGACGGGATTCTGGACGCCCTTCCGGGGGAGGACAAGGAGGGGATTCTGAAGGAATACCTGGAAGGGGCGGAATATACCCAGCCTCAGGAGCTGGCGGAGGCAGTGCTGGCTTTTGCAGGTTCCTTCGGGGAAGGTCCCAGGGACGACATGACTGTTCTGACGGCCAGAGTATGGAAACGGTGAGGGAAAATGGTATTGCAACTGTCCGGGAATCCATGTATAGTTAAGAAGATAAGGCAACGGGAGGAGGAGACCGGACAGATGGACCTGGAAAAACTGGTGCGGGACACCATGGAATTTTATCACATGACGGAAAAAGGCGGGCATATCGTAGCGGCCGTATCAGGCGGCGCGGATTCGGCCTGCCTTTTGCATGTGCTGAAAAAACTGTCCGGACCGGAGGGCTTTACTCTGGAGGCGTTTCATATGAACCACTGCCTGCGGGGGGAGGAGGCGGACAGAGATGAGCGCTTCACAAAGGAGCTGTGCGCCCGGCTGTCGGTTCCACTGACTGCGGTGAGAGAGGATGTGCGCGCTTATGGGGAGAAACACGGCCTTTCCGAGGAAGAAGCGGGAAGAATTCTCAGATATGAGAAGCTCAGAGCCCTCGTTGCCGAAAGAGAGAGGGAACGGGGAGCTGCCGCTCCTCCCTGCGCGGCGGCCACCGCTCATCACAGGGATGACAGTGCGGAGACCGTCCTTCATAACCTGTTCCGCGGCTCCGGCCTGAAAGGCCTGAGGGGAATCCCGCCCGTTTCGGAGGGAGTGATCCGCCCCTTGATCCGGGCGGACCGGAGGGAGATAGAGGAATGGATGGAAAAGAACAGATATTCCTGGTGTGAGGATTCCACAAACCGGGAGAATCACTATGCCAGGAACAGAATCCGGCTGAATATTCTGCCCCTGGCAGAGGAAATCAACGCCGAGGCTGCCGCTCATATTGTGAGAGCCGGGAGCTTTATCGCTCAGGCCGACGACTATCTGGAAGGACAGGCGGAGAAACTGTGCCTGCAGCACTGCGTTCATGACGGAGCGGCCATAGGCATTCCTTCGGCAGTGCTGAATCAGCAGCCGGATATTCTGCGCGCCTATGTGATTCGGAGAATGCTTCGTCTCTCCGGCTGCTCCATGAAGGATCTGGGGGCGGTTCATGTGGAGGCTGCGGCGGCTCTGGCGGGAGGCCGGACGGGGAAGCGGACGGATCTGCCCGGGGGCTGGAGCGCATGGAACGGCTACGGCGTTTTTTTTGTGGGGCCGGGACGGGAGGAAGAAGAAAAAAACCTTCCGAAGCTCCGCTTTTCTCTGTTTCCTCGGGAAAAAGCCATGGAAATTCCCAAAAACCAGTATACGAAATGGTTTGACTATGATAAAATGAAAGGTGTGCCGTTTTTAAGGTTTCGCCGCACAGGAGATTACTTTATGCTTCCGGGAGGCGGAAGAAAAAGCCTTAAGGCATATATGATTGATGAAAAAATCCCGCGTCAGCTGCGGGACCGGATTCCGGTTCTGGCAGAGGGAGATCATGTGATCTGGATAATCGGATACCGGATCAGTGAATATTATAAAGTGACGGCACAGACGAAGCAGATATTGGAAGTGACAGTGGACGGAGGAGAAAAGTGATGGCGGATAAAATTCGTGTATTATTGACCGAGGAAGAGGTAAATGCCCGGGTCAGCGAGGTTGCGGCTCAGATCAGCCGGGATTATGAGGGAAAGAACCTGCACCTGATCTGCATTCTTAAAGGAGGAGTGTTCTTCACCTGCGAGCTGGCGAAGAGACTGACCATACCGGTGACTCTGGACTTTATGTCCGTGTCCAGCTACGGCAGCGGAACGGTATCCAGCGGCGTAGTCAGAATCATCAAGGACTTGGATGAGCCTCTGGAGGGCCGTGAGGTGGTGATTGTGGAGGATATTATCGATTCCGGAAGAACGCTGGCCTACCTGATTGAGGTGCTCAAGCAGAGGAATCCTGCGGGAATCCGCCTCTGCACCCTTCTGGATAAGCCGGAGCGCCGGGTGAAGAAACAGGTGAAGGTGGATTATACCTGCTTCAGCATTCCGGATGAATTTGTGGTGGGATACGGTCTGGATTACGATCAGAAGTACCGGAACCTGCCTTATATCGGAGTAATTGAACAATAAGGAGGACATTTGTGAAACAGCAGTCATTTAGGGGGTTCGGCTTTATCCTGCTGATGATGGTACTCATCTATATGGCCATGATCCTGCCGAACAAAATGTTTGTGAATAAGCGGACAAATCAGGAGTTTCTCAGCGATCTGGAAAGCGGGCGGATCGTGGAGGTACAGATTCAGCCCAATGCGGAAACGCCCACGGGAGCGGTTAACTATCTGATGGCCGACGGAGAGCAGTACGTGGTGTACGTCTCTGACGTGAGGGAGGCGGAGGAGCTGCTGACGGAGGCGGATCTTGACGTCAGAATGCTGGATGTGCCTCATGAGAGCTATCTCATGACGGTGATTCTCCCTGTCGCCCTGACCGGAGTGGTGGTGGTGGCCATTTTCGCCTTTATGAACATGAGGGCCGGAAGCGGCGGCACCAATGCCAAGATGATGAATTTCGGAAAGAGCCGGGCCCGCATGAGCCGGGACAATAAGGTGAATTTCAGCAAGGTGGCCGGCCTGAAAGAGGAAAAGGAGGAGCTGGAGGAGGTAGTGGACTTCCTGAAAAGCCCTCAGAAATATACCAGCGTAGGGGCCAGGATTCCCAAGGGACTGATCCTGGTGGGACCTCCCGGAACGGGAAAGACGCTTTTGGCTAAGGCGGTGGCCGGCGAGGCCGGCGTGCCGTTTTTCTCCATCTCCGGTTCGGATTTTGTGGAGATGTTCGTAGGCGTGGGAGCGTCCCGTGTCCGCGACCTGTTTGAGGAGGCAAAGAAGAATTCCCCGTGTATTGTATTTATTGACGAGATTGACGCGGTGGCCCGCAGAAGAGGAACGGGAATGGGCGGCGGCCATGACGAGAGAGAACAGACCTTAAACCAGCTCCTGGTGGAGATGGACGGCTTCGGCGTAAATGAAGGGATCATTGTGATGGCGGCTACAAACCGGGTGGATATTCTGGACCCCGCCATTCTGAGACCCGGCCGTTTTGACCGCAAGGTGGCGGTGGGACGTCCCGACGTAAAGGGACGGAGAGAGATCCTGGGCGTTCACTCCAGTGAAAAGCCTCTGGCGGAGGATGTGGACCTGGACCGGGTTGCTCAGACGACCGCAGGCTTTACGGGAGCTGACCTGGAAAACCTGATGAACGAGGCGGCCATTGTGGCGGCCAGATCCGGCCGCCGCTTTATCATGCAGGCGGACATTGACCGGGCGTTTATCAAGGTGGGCATCGGCGCGGAGAAGAAGAGCAAGGTGATCTCCCCCAAGGAGAAAAAGATCACCGCCTATCACGAAACCGGCCATGCCATCTTGTTCCATGTGCTGCCGGACGTGGGGCCGGTGCATACCATTTCCATCATTCCTACGGGAATCGGAGCGGCGGGTTATACCATGCCTCTGCCGGAAAAGGATGAGCTGTTCAACAGCAAGGGAAAAATGCTTCAGAATATTATGGTTTCCATGGGAGGACGGATTGCGGAGGAGCTGATCTTCGGCGATGTGACCACGGGAGCTTCTCAGGATATCAAGGAAGCCACGTCCATAGCCAGGGCCATGGTTACCCAGTACGGAATGTCGGAGCGCCTGGGCATGATCAGCTACGGCAGCGACGGCGACGAGGTGTTTATCGGCCGCGACCTGGCCCATACCAGATCCTACAGCGAGCGGGTAGCGGGAGAGATTGACGAGGAAGTGAGACGGATCGTAGACGAGTGCTATGAGAAGGCGAAGGCCATTATCATGAAGCATGAGGACGTGCTTCACTCCTGCAGCGCCCTTCTGGTGGAAAAGGAAAAGATCGGGCAGGAAGAGTTTGAGGCGCTGTTTGCAGCCTCTCCGTCGGCGCAGGCGGAGCAGAAAACGGAGCAGGCATGAGAAAGGCGGCTGCCTTTTGTGAATATTTCCTCCTATAATTTTTGTGAATGAAAAATGGGGGAGTGAATTTGCATAAAAAAAGAAATGGAATTTTTTCATGTTTGTGCACACTTATTTTCGCGGTTATGATACTATAATTAACGTAAACCCCCCCAATACATTATATAGTTTTTGCTACACCCCATAAGAAACGAAATACCTTCTCCTGAAAGAGCCGGCTACCCCGCCGGCTCTTTCTCTGTCTGAAATTCCCATCTGAACGCCGGCGTATCCGGTGTCTGAAAAGCGTCATAGAATTTTCTATTGTATAATTTCCGTGGATAGGATAGAATAATAGATAAGAAGCAATGGATCATAAGAGGGGTAGACCCATGAATAGAGAAGCATTATTTACAGACGAGACGGAGGAGTATCGAATCCCCGCTGAACCAGAGGAGGGAGACGAGGTCTGTCTCCGCTTCCGTACATTGAAGGGCGGAGCAGACCGCGTTTTTTTTGTACGCCTGAATCGGGGGATTCAGGTGCGCATGAACCGGCGAAGCTCCGACGATATGTTTGATTATTATGAATACAGAATGACTCTCGGGCCGGAGCCGGAATTTTTTTATTTTCGCGCCGAGGATGACAAAGAGTCTTACTGCTATAACCGCCTGGGCCCGGTGAGACAGGCCGGCAAAGAATTTGCGTTCCGGATCACTCCCGGCTTCCACACGCCGGAGTGGGCCAAAGGTGCGGTGATGTACCAGATTTTTGTGGACCGGTTTAAACGGGGCGAGACGTTTAACGATGTGGAGAGCGGAGAGTACATCTACATCGGGCGTCCCATTTCCCGGGTGCAGGACTGGTCCAAATATCCGGAAACCATGGATGTGGGATGCTTTTACGGAGGAGACCTTCAGGGCGTGTGGGATAAACTGGATTACCTTCAGTTTCTGGGTGTGGAGGTGATCTATTTTAACCCGCTGTTTGTCTCTCCTTCCAATCATAAATATGACTGTCAGGACTACGATCACATCGATCCCCACTACGGGGTTATTGTGAAGGACGGAGGCAAGCGTGCGGTGGAGAGCGGAATGGACAATTCCCAGGCCACCCGCTATATTCTTCGTTCCACAGACAGAGACAACCTGGAGGCCAGCGACGCGTTCTTTGCCAGAATGATGGAGGAGATCCACCGCCGGGGAATGAGAGTGATCATTGACGGCGTGTTCAACCACTGCGGTTCCTTCAACAAATGGCTGGACCGGGAGCGGATCTATGAGCGGTCCGGAAAGTACGAGCCGGGGGCCTACGTGTCCGCCGACAGTCCCTACCGCAGCTTTTTCAAGTTCAATGATGACAAATGGCCGTACAACGGAAGCTATGACGGCTGGTGGGGACATGACACTCTCCCCAAGCTGAACTATGAGGAATCTCCCAAGCTTTACCGATATATTCTGGACATTGCGAAGAAATGGATTTCTCCGCCCTACAATGTGGACGGCTGGCGTCTGGACGTGGCGGCGGATCTGGGCCGGAGCAGTGAATTCAACCATCAGTTCTGGAGGGATTTCCGGAAGGTGGTGAAGGAGGCCAATCCCGATGCCCTGCTGCTGGCAGAGCATTACGGAGACCCCACCAGCTGGCTGGAGGGGGATCAGTGGGATTCGGTGATGAACTATGACGCGTTTATGGAGCCGGTTTCCTGGTTCTTTACAGGGATGGAGAAGCACAGCGACTGCCGCAGCGATGAGCTTTACGGAGACGGAAGAAAATTCTTTGAATCCATGGCCTACAACATGGCCAGGATGCAGACGCCGTCGCTCTACACGGCTATGAATGAGCTGTCCAATCATGACCATTCCCGTTTCCTTACAAGAACAAACAGGACGGTGGGCCGTTTGGCCACCATGGGTTCCCGGGCGGCTGAGGAGGGCGTGGATAAGTGCGTGTTCCGGGAAGCGGTGATGGTGCAGATGACATGGCCCGGAGCCCCCACCATCTATTACGGAGACGAGGCGGGGGTCTGCGGATGGACCGACCCGGACAACCGCAGAACCTATCCCTGGGGCAGCGAGGACATCGAGCTGATGGACTACCACAGCTATCTGGCCAATTACCATAAAAAGCTGCCGTCTTTGAGAAAAGGATCCGTGAAAGCCCTGCTGTGGGGAAAACAGCATATTGCCTACGGCCGGATGAAGGGGGATGAAAAGTGCGTGATTGCCGTGAACAACGGCACGGAGGACAGGGATATGAAGATTCCGGTCTGGCAGCTGGGAATTCCCGACGGAACCTGCCTTACCAGGCTGATGTACTCCAACCGCTACGGCCATAATGTGGGCCGGGTGCAGTATAAGGTCAGCGGCGGTCATGTGCTGCTGGATATGGAAGGTACCAGCGCGATTCTCCTTGCCTGCCGGGTGAAAGGATATATGTCTGTGTAGAAACGGAAAGAAGAAAAAAAGCTTGATTTTTTCGCTGTGCTGTGATACACTAATTCTCGCTTGAGAAAGCGAATGTGGATGGGTTCCCGAGGGGCCAAAGGGGGCAGACTGTAAATCTGTTAGCGATGCTTTCGGTGGTTCGAATCCACCTCCATCCATTGGCGGGTATGACCCGCCTTT
>CALWEP010000197.1 GCA_944377325.1 uncultured Lachnospiraceae bacterium | reverse complement strand
GACTCGGATATCCCGATATGACTGCCCACTATCTGAAAGTACGTGTAAACTATTGAACCGCGTAGTACCGAACGGTACGCTACGTGGTGTGGAAGGGGAGGGTCAAATCTCCCCTATCCGATCTCATTGAAAATACTCCTTATTCTCTTATCTCTTTTTTTCAATGGCGTCAATGGCGTCGATTACGGCGCCGCGGAAGCCTTTTTCCTCCAGAACGGATACGCCTACGATGGTGGTTCCGCCGGGGGAGCAGACGGCGTCCTTCATGGCCCCCGGATGCATGCCGGTCTGCAGCTGAAGCTTGCCGGTGCCGGCGATCATCTGGCTGGCCAGACGGTAGGCGGCTGCCCGAGGAAGCCCGTTTTTGACAGCCCCGTCCGCCAGAGCCTCAATGAACATACTGGCAAAGGCAGGACCGCATCCGCTTAATGTGCCGGCAACGGAAAGCTGGGCTGTTTCCACAGGCTGAATCACGGCAATGGATGAAAACAGCGTCTCAAAAACAGAGTATTCTTCTTCTGTAAGAGAATGGCGGCTTTCACAGACGATGATTCCCTCTCCCACAGAAACGGGAGTGTTGGGAATGGTGCTGATGTGATGGGTTTCGGGGGTAAAAATGGCCTGATACCGTTCAAAATTCCATCCGGCAGCTACGGAGACTACGATTTTTCCGGCAAGAAGATCCCGAATAGGCGCGGTGACCGCTTCAATGAGGTAAGGCTTGACGGCGAGAATAACCAGGTCTGCCTGCCGGACAGTTTCTTCAGCGGTGCGGCAGGGGACGATGCCTCTGGAAGCGGCGGAGACGGTCAGCTTGTCCCAGTGGGCGGCGCAGGCGAAGACGGACTCCGGCTTCACATTTCCGAATCGGATCAGTCCGTCCGCCAGGGCCTGGGCCATATTCCCAAAGCCGATAAATCCGATGGTCCGTTCTTGATTCATACAGACAGCTCCTTTCTCTAGATAGCTTTGCAGACGTCCACCCACTGCTTTGCGTGGGAATAGGAGGTCAGCTCGTCACAGGTGAGCTCGATTGCGGAATTTGCGCTGCCTGCGGCGGGAAAAACAGTGGAGAATCGTTTCATGGAATCATCCAGATATACGGCTACGTGCTCCGGGTTGGCGAAGGGACAGACGCCGCCGACGGCATGGCCGGTCAGACGTTCCACGTCTTCTCCGGAAAGCATTTTTGCCTTAAAACCGAAGAAATGCTTAAATTTGCTGTTGTCGATCTTCGTATCTCCGGCGGTGATTACGAGAATGCAGCCGTCTCCTTCTTTTTCATAGAAGGAAAGGGTTTTGGCGATCCGGGCCGGCTCGGTGCCTACCGCCTGAGCTGCCAGCTCCACGGTGGCGCTGGATACGGGAAACTCCAGGATATCCTGTTCCCTGCCCAGCTGTCTGAAATATTCTCTTACCTTTTCAATAGCCATAGCAAAAACCTCTTTTCTTTTCCGTAAATAAAGAATTGTTCCCGTGATCAAAACAGACGGAACATTGTTCATAATTGTATCATTGATATTCCCAAATGTAAATGGTATAGTATAGTGGAAATAATTGAAGAGGTAGGGTATGTCAAAATCGTTATATATAGCGGAGAAGCCCAGTGTGGCTCAGGAATTTGCAAACGCTCTCCGGATCAAGGGGCGGAGAAGCGACGGCTACATCGAATCGGAAGAGGCGGTGATTACCTGGTGTGTAGGTCATCTGGTGACCATGAGCTATCCGGAGGCTTACGATGTGAAGTATAAGCGGTGGAGTCTGGAGACTCTGCCCTTTCTCCCGAAGGAATTCCGGTATGAAGTGATTTCCGGTGTGTCCAAGCAGTTTAAGATTGTCAGCGGCTTATTAAATCGGCCGGATGTGGACACCATATACATATGCACGGACTCCGGACGGGAGGGAGAATATATTTACCGTCTGGTGGATCAGATGGCAGGGGTAAAAGGCAAGGAGAGGAAAAGAGTCTGGATCGATTCCCAGACGGAAGAGGAGATTCTGAGGGGGATCCGGGAGGCGAAGGACTGGTCGGAATATGACAACCTTTCCGCGTCCGCCTATTTAAGAGCCAAAGAGGACTATCTGATGGGCATTAATTTTTCCCGCCTTCTCACTCTGAAATACGGACCGGCTATTTCCGGCTATCTTAAGACGGACCGCACCGTGCTGTCTGTGGGCCGGGTGATGACCTGCGTGCTGGGAATGGCGGTGCGAAGAGAACGGGAGATTCGGAATTTTGTAAAAACCCCCTTTTACCGGGTTATAGGCGCTTTCGGACAGGAGGGAATGAGGGTGGAGGGAGAGTGGAGATCGGCTCCCGGCTCCCGGTTTTATCAGTCCCCTTATCTCTATAAGGAAAACGGCTTTAAGGATAGAGAGAAGGCTCAGGAGCTGATCGACGGCCTGAGCCGGTTCCGGGAGGGGATTCTGGCGTCGGCGGAGAGAAAGAAGGAGACGAAGAACCCGCCCCTGCTCTACAATCTGGCGGAGCTGCAGAATGACTGTTCCAAAATGTTCAAGATCAGCCCGGATGAAACGCTGAAGATTGTTCAGGAACTCTATGAAAAGAAACTGGTCACCTACCCCAGAACGGATGCCAGAGTGCTTTCCTCTGCAGTGGCCAAGGTCATCGCAAAAAATCTTTCCGGCCTGAAGGCTCTGGACGGCCTGGGAAGATTTGCGGAAGAGATTCTGGAAAAAGAAGCATACAAAGGATTGGCCAGGACACGCTACGTCAATGACAAGCAGATCACCGATCACTATGCCATCATTCCCACCGGCCAGGGACTGGGCGCTCTGAGGGGCTTAAAAGGACTCTCTTCGTCAGTCTATGAGGTAATTGTCCGCAGATTTCTCAGCATATTCTATCCTGCGGCGGTGTACCGAAAGATTTCGCTGGAAATATGGGTAGGAGAAGATCAGGAGAAGAAGGAGAGCTTCTTTGCCGGCTACCGGGTGCTGGAGAAACCGGGATATCTGAAGGTGGCTGCGGTTCCGGGAAAGAAAAAGCAGGAGGACAGGCAGGAGGGCGGAGAAGAGCAGACGTCCGTTCAGCCGGAGGATCCGGCATTTCAGGAGATGCTTCGGACACTGAAAAAGGGGGATCGGCTTCCGATTTCGGAACTGTTCATAAAAGAGGGGGAGACGTCGCCGCCTAAGCGGTACACCTCCGGTTCCATGATTCTGGCCATGGAAAACGCAGGGCAGCTCATTGAGGATGAGGAGCTGCGGGCGCAGATCAAGGGAAGCGGCATCGGCACCAGCGCCACCAGGGCTGAGATCCTGAAAAAGCTGGTGAACATCAAATATCTGGCCCTGAACGGAAAAACTCAGGTCATTACGCCCACTTTGCTGGGAGAAATGGTGTTTGATACGGTGGATGCGTCCATTCGCCAGCTGCTGAACCCGGAGCTGACCGCCAGCTGGGAGAAGGGACTGACCTATGTGGCGGAAGGGACCATTACTTCCGATGAATATATGGAAAAATTAGAAAAATTTGTAGCCGGAAGGACCTATAATGTGTTAAAATTGAGAAATCAGTATGATCTGCGAGCTGCCTTTGACGCAGCCGCTGTCAACTATAAAAAGTAATACGAAGCGGCGGAAGAACTGCCGTTTCGCAGGAAGCGAGGAGAATGACTATGAAAAAACAGGACATGACGATTCAGGCTCTTTACGATCTGACAAATACAGTCAGCCGCAAGTGGCTGGAAAAATACACCTATCCGTGGGAGGTGCTTCCCCATATCGGAGAAATTATTGAGGAAATTGCGAAGATCCTTCCCGCCGGTGAATATCAGCTGATCGGAAAGAATATGTATGTCCATAAAACGGTAAAGCTGCCGCCGACGGCCGCTATCAAGGGACCGCTGCTGATCTGTCCCGATGCGGAAATCCGCAACGGAGCATTTCTGAGAGGAAATGTGATTATCGGGGGAGGCTGCGTGGTAGGAAATTCCGTGGAAATCAAAAATTCCATTCTGTTTGACCGGGTGCAGGTTCCTCATTTCAATTATATCGGAGACTCGATTTTAGGCTCCAGGGCTCATTTCGGAGCGGGTTCTCTTACCTCCAACGTAAAGGCTGACAGAAGTTTGGTAAAGGTACACGGAGAGGACGGAGACGTGGAAACCGGACTGAAGAAATTCGGCGCCATGGTGGGAGACGGAGCGGAGATCGGATGCAATGCGGTGCTGAATCCGGGTACCATTGTAGGTAAAAATTCCAATATCTATCCGCTGTCCAGTGTAAGAGGCTGTGTGGACGCGAACTCCATTTATAAAAAGCAGGGAGAGATTGTTCAGAAGCATTGACAGGTGCGGTGAGGAAAAGAGCCCCCGGCGGGAACGTCTGAAGGACGCTTTCGCCGGGGGTTCTTTGTCTTGAAACTGCTATTTGGTTCCGAAAATCAGATCGCATGCATCGCCCAGACCGGGACAGATGTAAGCATCTCCGTTCAGACACCGGTCTACGTGTCCCACGTAGATCTGGATGTCCGGATGAGCCTTCTGAAGCCGCTCCAGACCTTCCGGAGCAGCGATAATGGACATGAATTTGATTTTCCTGCCTCCGTGCTCTTTGATAAAATTCACAGCTGCTACGGCGGAGCCGCCGGTAGCGAGCATGGGATCCGTTACTACGATGGTCCGCTGCTCAATGGGGCTGGGAAGCTTGCAGTAGTATTCATGGGGCTCGTGGGTCACCTCATCCCGATAGAGGCCGATGTGTCCGACCTTGGCGGAAGGAACCAGAGCAAGGATTCCGTTTACCATGCCCAGACCGGCCCGGAGAATGGGAACCACTGCCAGCTTTTTCCCGGCGATCATGGGAGTCATGCAGGGCTCAATGGGGGTCTCCACCTTCACATCCTGGAGAGGCAGATCCCGAAGGGCTTCATATCCCATGAGCATGGCGATTTCCTCCACCAGAGCTCGGAATTCATTGGTTCCGGTATTTTTGTCCCGGAGAATGGAAATCTTGTGCTGAATCAGAGGGTGCTGAAAGATCGTTACGTTTTCCATAGTGCTTTTCCTTTCTATTTGGTCTCCGGAGTAAACTTCACCAGGGCATAATCTCCCAGAGAGTGGGGCAGAGGAATGGAGAAATAAATAGCTCCCTTGTCCTCATAGCTGAAGCTTTCCGGGAAGGAACTTCCCTTCAGCGGGAAGTCGGCATTTTTAAACAGCTGGGTGTAGCTGTCAATGGTCTGAGCAGCCTTATACTCCTTTACGGCCGCCTCGGTTTCCTTGTCCAGCCCTTCAAACTCACAGGCGTCGGACATAACATATCCGGCCATGGTAGCGGGATCGGCATAAGTGGAAAAGCCGATGTCGGAGGCCTTGTTCATATCCACCGTGTTGGTATAAAAGACGGATACGGGGTGGGCGGCGCTCTGGACCGTCAGTGTGCCGGTATAAACGGCGGTAAGCCGCTTCTGATCGGCGGAGATAATTTTGCACTGAACGGAAAGGCTGTCCTTGCTTTCATCAAGCTCCTGGGCGGTGATAATGGACAGGGCATTTTCTTTGAGAAGGGCATTGACCTTTTCTTCCGCCTGACTGTTTCCCAGCTGGGATACGGCAGGATACTGAATGGATACCTTTCCGGAGGAATAGGTTTCCACGGAAGTGGATAAGCCTTCCGTGGAGGCCGGCTTGGAACCGGCTTCTGCGGATGATTCGGTGGCCTCGCTCTCAGAAGGTTCGGAAGCTTCTTCCGATGCTGCGGAAGCCATGGTTTCCGCTGCTGTGGTGTGGGAAGAGGACAGATCGACTTTGTTTTTGGAGCCGCAGCCGGCAGCCAGGCATACGCCGGCGGCCAGAAGAGCCGTGATCATCATGGAGCGCTTCATAAGCATGATCTCCTTTCTTTCGTTAAATATAATGGTAATGGCAGACGGTGCCGGAAGGCCTCCGCTCTGCCCGGTCAGATTCAGTGTCATTATATAACAAAAAAGAAGAATTATCTACTGTTTTCGCCCGGTCTCGGCCGTTTTAAAAAGAAAGACAGAAAAGGAAAGAAATATTTCATACTTTGAAAGAAAAAATTCCGAATTGGCAGGGAAGGTTTGAAAATATTTTATGTTTTTGTAATAGAAGCGTATAAAAACCGTAAGGCGTGAATATGCCGGCTGTTGTATAATAAAATCAGAGAAACTGGAGGGGGAGGCAGAAAAGAAACTGCCGATCTCAATGAATGAGAAAGGGGGCTGAATCATGGACGGCGGATGCCTGAGAGCAAAAGACAGGGAAATACTGGAAAAGGCCGGCTGGAAAAGCAGCACAGGGGGCTTTTCCATTATTCGGTATCTGACGAATTTGATAAAAAAAGAAAGGGAAGAAGGAGGCTTGCCCCGGACCGGGGCGGAAAGCGACCCGGAGGTT
>CALWEP010000196.1 GCA_944377325.1 uncultured Lachnospiraceae bacterium | reverse complement strand
CAATCCTCTGGCTTACTGCGAGGGAGGATTTTACGGCGGTCATCTGGGGCTTCACGACAAGATCAAGCCTCTGCTGAAGACGGCGACGGCCTCCTTCGGCATTACGGCGCTCAATGAGCTGCAGCGCCTCTACAACGGAAAATCTCTGGTGGAGGACGGGGCCTTTGCTCTGGAGACCCTGGAGCATATCAATAAAAAAGTGGAGGAATTCAAGGAAGAGGACGGCAATCTTTACGCCATCTATGCCACTCCCGCGGAGAACCTGTGCGGACTGCAGATCAAGCAGTTCCGGAAGAAATACGGCATTGTGGAGAATGTTTCCGATCGGGAATATGTAAGCAACGGCTTCCACTGCCATGTGACGGAGGATATTACTCCCATTGAAAAGCAGGATCTGGAATATCGCTTCTGGGAGCTGTGCAACGGCGGAAAAATTCAGTATGTGAAGTATCCCATCAGCTACAATACGGAGGCGGTAAAGACCCTGGTGCGCAGAGCGATGGATATGGGCTTTTATGAGGGAGTCAACCTGTCCCTGGCTTACTGTGACGACTGCGGCCATGAGGAACTGGAGATGGATGTGTGCCCCAAATGCGGAAGCCGCAATCTGACGAAGATCGACCGGATGAACGGGTATCTGAGCTATTCCAGAGTGAAGGGAGACACCCGCTTGAATGACGCGAAAATGGCGGAGATCGCAGAGAGAAAGAGCATGTAGGAAAGAACAGGCAGGTCCTGAGCCTGCGGGAGGAGGAGCAGTATGGAGAAGAATGATATCATTATCATACACGGAACGGATTATAAGGAAATGGCCAAAAAAGTCATGGAGAGAGCCGGAGTGGCGGAAGACATCGGAGATCGGAAGAAAAAGGTGGCATTAAAGCCCAACCTGGTGGTGGCAAAGGATCCGTCCTCAGGAGCAACCACTCACAGAGAGCTTCTGGAAGGCGCCCTGGAATATCTGAAGGAGCATGGATTTGAACATGTGGCCATTATGGAGGGATCCTGGGTGGGAGATAATACCCAGTCGGCCTTTTCTGCCGCGGGATACCGGGAAATCGCAAAAAAATACGGAGCGGAGCTGGTGGACCTGCAGCGGGATTCCTTTCATCCCCATGACGCCAAGGGTATGGAAATCTGCCTTTGTGACCGGGCGGCAGAGGTGGACTATATGATCAATATGCCGGTTCTGAAGGGCCACTGCCAGACCACCGTCACCTGCGCTCTGAAGAATAACAAGGGAGTGATTCCCAATAAGGAGAAGCGCCGCTTCCACACCATGGGACTTCACAAACCCATCGCCCACCTGAACACCATCGCCAGAAATGACTTTATTCTGGTGGACAATATCTGCGGAGATCTGGACTTTGAAGAGGGCGGAAATCCGGTTGTTATGAACCGGGTTCTGGGCTTTAAGGATCCGGTGCTCTGCGACAGCTACGTATGCGACTGCATGGGCTATTCCGTAGACGACGTTCCTTATATCCGCATGGCAGAACGGCTGGGAGTGGGAAGCACGGACACAGAGCACGCCAACTTCATTTATCTCAATGAAGACAAGGCGGGAAAGAGCCGGTTCCGCATGACTCACCGGGTGCAGGGGCTGGCAAAGTACGCGGACGCGAAGGATGCCTGCAGCGCCTGCTACGGCTCCCTGATCTACGCTCTGGACCGCCTGAATGATGCGGGAGAACTGAGGGGAAAGAAAAATCCTGTCTGCATCGGTCAGGGATATAAAGGACAGACGGGAGAGATCGGAGTGGGACAGTGCACCTGCGGCTTTAAGAAGAGCCTGAAGGGCTGCCCTCCCAAAGCGATTGAGATTGTGCGCTTCCTGGAAGAGGAATGGACATAAAAAACAGATAATCCCAAACAGGCCAGGGGCCGGCGTGACTCATGCAAGTGACGCCGGCCCCTGATTGGGATCAGTGATAAATTTTTCTGGCCTCATAGACGGGTTCGGAGGTAAGATCCACGCCCAGAGTCTTGAATACGTGAATGTCCACGTCGGAGAGCATGACGGAGGTGTGAACCTGGCAGCCCCGCAGCTTGGACAGCTGATTGAGAGCCGTCTGGGCCACGCTGTCAGTGGCGGCGCACATGGACAGGGCGATCAGAACCTCGTCGGTGTGGAGCCTGGGATTCTTGCTGCCCAGATAATTGACCTTCAGCTTCTGAATGGGCTCGATGGCTGCAGGGGAAATCAGATGGACCTCATGATCGATATTGCCCAGAGCCTTTACCGCGTTGAGGAGAAGAGCGGCGGAAGCTCCCAGAAGGTTGGAGGTTTTTCCGGTGATAATGGTTCCGTCCTGCAGCTCCATAGCTGCGGCGGGAGCGCCGGTCTCTCTGGCCCGGTCATTGGCAGCCTGAACGGTGGCGCGCAGATCGGTGGAAATTTTGGCCTGCTTCATGATCAGCTCGATTTTGAATACCTCGTCC
Source organism: uncultured Lachnospiraceae bacterium (assembly GCA_944377325.1). Classification (GTDB taxonomy): domain Bacteria; phylum Bacillota; class Clostridia; order Lachnospirales; family Lachnospiraceae; genus Lachnoclostridium_A. The sequence continues at coordinate 1,648 of CALWEP010000196.1, read as the reverse complement.
TTGCTGCCTTCCTCTTTGGCCATGCGGTTTAAAGCCTGGTAATAACGGCGGATGATCTCCTGATAGGAGGCTTCTTTGCAGGCTTCGTCATCGACGATGCAGTTGCCTGCCATATTTACGCCCATGTCCGTGGGGGACTTATAGGGGCTGACGCCGTAGATTCCTTCAAACATGGCATTGAGCACCGGGAAGATCTCCACATCCCGGTTGTAGTTTACGGTGGTTTCCCCGTAGGCCTCCAGGTGGAAGGGGTCGATCATGTTCACATCGTTCAGATCTGCGGTTGCCGCCTCATAGGCCAGGTTCACCGGGTGCTTGAGAGGAATATTCCAGATAGGGAAGGTTTCGAACTTTGCGTAGCCGGCTTTGATATGCCGTTTGTTGTCATGGTAGAGCTGGGAAAGGCAGGTTGCCATTTTTCCGCTTCCCGGTCCGGGAGCGGTAATGATCACCAAAGGCTTGGTGGTTTCGATATAGTCATTTTTCCCGTAGCCCTCATCGCTGACGATATGGGAGACGTTGTTGGGGTAGCCGTCGATCACATAGTGACGGTAGACCCGGATGCCCATGTGCTCCAGCTTTGCTTTGAAAAGATCTGCCGCAGTCTGTCCGCTGTACTGAGTGATCACCACGCTGCCCACATACAGGCCCTTGTCCGTAAATGCCTGAATCAGACGAAGTACGTCCATGTCATAGGTAATGCCCAGATCATAGCGCACCTTGTTCTTTTCAATGTCGGCGGCGTTGATGGCGATGACGATCTCCGCCTGGTCGGCCAGCTGCAGAAGCATTCTCAGCTTGCTGTCCGGAGCAAATCCTGGGAGAACTCTGGACGCGTGATAGGCGTCAAACAGCTTTCCGCCGAATTCCAGATAGAGCTTGTCGCCAAACTGGCTGATCCGCTCTCTGATGTGCTCCGACTGCATTTTCAAATACTTTTCATTGTCAAATCCAATTCGCATATCCTGCCTCCATCTATGGTAAATTAATAAGTGCTCATAAAATAATAATATATCATAACAGCCGCCGGGAGAGCAACGGGAAAATGAGAAATTTGAAAATCTCAGATTTTGTGCTATAATGGGGCATTATAGCCATGGCAGGAGAGTATGGAAAAATGGATGTAAAGAAACGGCTGCTGGAGCTGGCGGAGCCGGAATACCGGGATTTCCACGGCAGTCTGCTGCCGGGAGTGACGGATATTCTGGGAGTGCGGGTACCGGCGCTGCGGAAGCTGGCAAAAGAGATCATCGCGTCCGACTGGAGAGAGTTTCTGGATCATGCCTCTGACGAAACCTATGAGGAGAGACAGCTGCAGGGGCTGGTAACGGCAGGGGCCTGGAGAAAAATGGAGCTGGAAGAGCTGTTTGCAAGGACGGAGCGGTTTGTGAAAAAAATCGACAACTGGGCGGTATGCGATGTATTCTGCGGCGCCTATAAAGCGGCAGACGGGGTTCTCAACGGCCGGGTATGGGAGATTGTCAGACCGTATTTCCGGAAAAGCGGAGAATATGAGCTCCGGTTTGCAGTGGTGATGGCCTTGTCCCATTACTGCCGGGAGGAGTATGCGGAGGAGATTTTCTCTCTGCTGGACGATATCCGCAGAGAGGAATACTACGTAAAAATGGCAGCGGCGTGGGCTGTTTCC
>CALWEP010000195.1 GCA_944377325.1 uncultured Lachnospiraceae bacterium | reverse complement strand
AATTTTGGAGAAGGAGGAGGACTTCCGGGTAGTGGGCAGAGCGGAAAACGGCGAAGACGCCTATGACATGATCCTGAAGACCAGGCCGGACGTAGTGCTGCTGGATATTATCATGCCCAGGCTGGACGGCATTTCGGTGATGGAGAGAGTGAGAACGAAGAGCGGACTGGAAAAGATGCCTTCCTTCATCATAGTCACTGCGGCGGGCAGTGAGAGCGTGACCACGGAGGCTTTTGCCAAGGGGGCCAATTACTATATTATGAAGCCCTTCAGCAGAGAAACGGTGGTGGATAAGGTAAGAAGACTGGGAACGGGAGCGGATGTGAGGGAGCTTCCCCTTACGGGCATCCGCAAGGTAAAGCCTTATGTGAACAGAGAGGAATACATAGCTCAGAATCTGGAGCAGGATGTGACTCAGATGCTTCATGAGATCGGAATTCCGGCCCACATTAAAGGATATCAGTATCTGAGGGACGCCATTGCCATCTCCGTACAGGAACAGGATATGCTCACCTCTGTGACCAAGATTCTGTATCCCACCATTGCGAAAAAACACCGCACCACGCCCAGCCGGGTGGAACGGGCCATCCGGCATGCCATTGAGGTGGCCTGGAGCAGAGGAAAAATGGACACGATCAACGAAATATTCGGCTATACGGTGAGCAACGGCAAGGGAAAGCCCACCAATTCGGAATTTATTGCCCTGATTGCGGATAAAATCCGTCTGGATTATAAGAGGCTTCCCTGATTTCTCAAAAAGCCCTCTTTCGAAAGGCAGATTTAACAAAAAATCACTTTCTAATTTCCAGCTGTTATTGTATACTATAGGTATGTAGCCCGCGGTCTGAACGGGGGTTGGGTAAAAGGAGGGTTAACTTGTGAAAAAGATATTATTTGTTGCTTCGGAGGCAGTTCCGTTTATTAAAACAGGGGGCCTGGCAGACGTTGTGGGATCGCTGCCGAAATGCTTTGACAAGGAGTATTTTGACGTGCGGGTGATGATTCCCAAGTACCTCTGCATCAAAGAGGAGTGGCGCAACCAGATGACCTATATCAACCACTTCTATATGGACTATCTGGGACAGAGCCGCTATGTGGGAATTCTGCAGTATGTATATGACGGCATTACTTTTTATTTTATAGACAACGAAAGCTATTTCTGCGGTCCCAAGCCTTACGGGGACTGGTATTTTGATCTGGAGAAGTTTTCCTTCTTCTGCAATGCGGCTCTGTCCGCCCTTCCGGTGATCGGCTTCCAGCCGGATGTGGTTCACTGCCATGACTGGCAGACCGGACTGATTCCCGTATATCTGAAGGACCGCTTCCACGGCGGAGAATTTTTCCGGAATATGAAGTCGGTGATCACCATTCACAACCTGAAGTTCCAGGGCGTCTGGGATGTGAAGACCATCCAGCGTTTCTCCATGCTGCCGGATTACTATTTTACTCCGGACAAACTGGAGGCATATAAAGACGGCAATATGTTAAAGGGCGGCATCGTATATGCCGACGCCATCACCACCGTGAGCAATACCTATGCGGAGGAGATCAAGATGCCCTTCTACGGCGAAGGTCTGGACGGCCTGATGAGAGCCCGGGCGGGAAGCCTGAGAGGAATCGTAAACGGCATCGACTATGACGAGTTCAATCCGGAGACGGATACCTTCATCGCTCAGAAATACAACGCGAAGAACTTCCGGAAGGAGAAGGGCAAGAATAAGACGGCTCTTCAGCAGCAGCTTGGCCTGCCGGTGGATGAAAAGAAGTTTATGGTGGGAATCGTATCCCGTCTGACGGACCAGAAAGGTCTGGATCTGATCCAGTGCGTGATGGACGAGATGTGCACGGACGATATGCAGCTGGTGGTTCTGGGTACGGGAGATGAAAAGTATGAGAATATGTTCCGCCATTATGACTGGAAGTATCATGACAGAGTATCCGCCCAGATCTACTACTCCAATGAGATGTCCCATAAGATCTATGCGGGCTGCGACGCGTTTCTCATGCCCTCCTTATTTGAGCCCTGCGGCTTGTCTCAGCTCATGGCCCTGCGCTACGGCACAGTGCCGGTTGTCCGTGAAACGGGCGGCCTGAAGGATACGGTAGAGCCCTATAACGAATATGAGAGCACGGGAACGGGATTCTCCTTTGCAAATTATAATGCTCATGAGATGCTGAGCAGTCTTCAGTACGCCAAGTACGTATATTATAATAAGAAGCGGGAGTGGAACAAGATCATTGACCGGGCTATGGCCAAGGACTTTTCCTGGAACACCTCCGCTCAGAAGTACCAGGAGCTTTATGACTGGCTGATCGGATATTGATCGATAGGAAGAACGACAGATGGATGTGAGACAGCTTTACAAAGAGGATCAGGAATATCTGGCCTGCGTGGAGGATATTCTGATTCACCCTGTTTTTCGGTCTATGGACCGCTACATTCAGCATGGAACGACCACCTGCCGGGAACACTGCATACAGGTGTCCTACATCGCATACCGGATCTGCAGAGAGAGGGGATGGGATTACAAAGCGGCCGCCAGAGGCGGTCTGCTGCACGATCTCTTTCTGTATGATTGGCATGCGCCTGTCAGGGAGAGGGGACACCGCCTGCACGGCTTTACCCATCCCCGGACAGCGGCGGAAAATGCGGAAAAATATTTTTCCATCACCGAAAAGGAAAGAAAGGTCATTCTTCGGCATATGTGGCCCCTGACGCCCGTTCCGCCGGCAACCATGGCGGGAATGGCGGTGGTCTGGGCGGATAAGGTCTGCGGATTTTATGAAACCAGAGACGGATTTTTGAAAAAGGCGGCCGCTCTGTTCGGAAGAAGGACCGTGTTCTGACCTTCGATCGGAAATAAGATACTACGGGAGAAGAACATGACATTTTGGATGGAATTACTGAACAATCAGGTTCTGATGAGCGCGGTGCTGGGGTGGACAGTGGCACAGGGTCTGAAAACGATTATTGACTGTGTGCTGAATAAGGGTTTTTCTCCTGAACGGCTGTACGGTTCGGGGGGAATGCCCAGTTCTCACTCAGCCACGGTCTGCGCGCTGGCTACGGCTGCCGCGTACCGCTACGGACTGGGGTCCGGAGCGTTTGCCATATGCTTTGTGCTGGCGGCAGTGGTGATGTATGACGCTATGGGGGTGCGCAGAGAGACGGGAAAGCAGGCAAAGCTGCTGAATCTCATTATGGAGCAGGATTTCTTTAAATTTGACAATGAACTGTTCCAGAAGAGACTGAAGGAGTTTGTGGGGCATACGCCCCTGCAGGTGGCGGCAGGAGCGGTCCTGGGGATCCTTCTTGCGGTGTGGATGGAGCATCTGTACGTGTAAGAAAATGAAAAGGCTGTGGAGGGGAACAGATCCACGGCCTTTGCTTGCGTCAGGGAAAACGAAAGATCGGAGGAAAAGAATATGAGGATTGTGCTGGCGTCCGGATCACCCAGACGGCGGGAGCTGCTCAGGCAGATCGGAATCGAAGCGGAGGTCCGTCCCAGCTCCGTGGAGGAAAATGTGACGGCAGACGGCCCGGAAGAGACGGTGAAGGAGCTGTCCCGCCGGAAGGCGGAGGATGTGGCTGAAAAAACAGAGGGCACGGACGTGCTGGTGATCGGTGCGGATACCATAGTCTGGGCGGACGGAAAGATCCTGGGAAAGCCGGGATCGGAGCAGGAGGCGGAGAGGATGATCCGTTCTCTGGCCGGAAAGACCCATCAGGTGTATACGGGAGTTACGCTCATTTACCGCAGCAGTGAGGGAGAGAAAAAAAGGACTTCCTTCGCGGAGAGGACGGATGTATCCGTATATCCCATGGAGGAGGAAGAAATCAGAGAGTACGCGCGCTGCGGCGAGCCCATGGACAAAGCCGGCGCTTACGGCATTCAGGGAAGCTTTGCGGCGTATGTGGAAAAGATTCAGGGAGACTACAGCAATGTGGTTGGGCTTCCTGTGGGAAGACTGTTTCAGGAAATAAAAGGATTAGCTGGGAGGCTGAAAAGATGATAAAATTGATTGTGACAGATATTGACGGAACCCTTCTTCCGGAGGGTACTCATGCCCTGGATCCGGAGTATTTTGAAGTGATCCGCCGGCTCAGGGATAAGGGAATGCAGTTTGCGGCGGCCAGCGGCCGTCACTGGAAGAGCATCGACGAGCTGTTTGCGCCGGTGCGGGAAAAGATCTTCTACGTGGCAGACAACGGAGCTTATCTGGGAACCTGGAACAGGGATCTGATCGTTCACACCCTGCCGAAGGATACGGCGGCGGCTATTGTCCGGGAGGCCAGGAAGATACCGGGAGTGGAGATTGCGGCCAGCTGCGCGGACTGGATCTATATGGAGGACAAAAACGGCGAATGCTGGAAATGGCTGGAGGAGGGATACCGCTATGACCTTCGGTTTACGGAGGACCTGACCGGCGTGGAAGAAGGAATTCTCAAGCTGGCTTTGGACTGCCCGGTCAATGTGGACGCCATCGCCGCGGAGTTTGACAAGAAATTCGGCGATCAGGCAAAGATGGCTGTGTCCGGAGAAAAATGGCTGGATATTATTCCTGTAGGAGTCAATAAGGCGGCAGCGGTGAAGGAACTCCAGGAAAGCCTGGGAATCCTGCCGGAGGAAACTATGGCGTTCGGAGATCAGCTGAACGATATGGAAATGCTCAACCAGGCCTACTACAGCTTTGCTGTGGGGAATGCCAGGGAAGAGGTGAAGCGCGCCGCCAGATTTCAGGCGGATACCAATGAGCGGGGCGGAGTGCTGAAGGTGCTGCAGGCCCTGTTTTAAAGAAAAAGGAGTGTTACATGAGATTTTTCAGAAGATGGAAGCGATGGACGGCTCTGGCAGCTGCAGCGGCTCTTCTCGCCGGCTGCGGCGGAGGAATTCCCATTGTCTCTCAGGTAAAGGAGTACGAAGGATATTCCCTGCCTCAGTCCATGCTGGTGGCGGCGACGGAGAAGAACCGGTACGGAGACGCCTATACGGATCAGCTGTGGACGGTGAGTCTGGATGAAGAAGGGACTACGGTTCAGACATTTTTTCTGGAGCAGGTAGAGGAGTTTTTGATAAAGCTGAAAACGGTCAGCCTGCTGGCAGAAGAGAAGGGCATTCAGCTGGACGGAGAGGAACAGGGCCGGATCAGCCAGCTTTCCCAGGAATATTTTGACGGACTGACTGCTGAGGACATTGCCTATATGGGAGTGACCTTGGAGGATGTGCAGCTGATGTACGGCGATTATCGTCTGGCCAATAAAGCGGTCTATGAGCTTACGAAGGATATGGACCTGGAGGTGAGCGACAGCGAGGCCAAGGTGATCGACCTGCAGCAGATTGAGGTTTGGGACCGGGAGACGGCGGATGCGGTCTGGGCCATGACTCAGGAGGAAGGCGCGGATTTTGCCGCGGTCGCGGGACAGTATTCCGTAAATCCGGATATTGACCGGAAGCTGGCCAGGGGAGAAGGAGGCGCAGCCCTGGAAGAGGCGGCTTTTGCTCTGGAGGAAGGACAGATCAGCGGTGTGATTCAGTCCGGCCAGGTGTATTATATTGTGAAATGTATCAGCGCCTATGACGAGGAGGCGACAAAGGAGAGAAAGGCAGAACTGCAGATGCGGAAAAAGGAACAGGTCTTCCAGGGAATTTATGATGAGTTTGCTGCGGAGCATCCGGTAAGCTTTGGAGAAGATTTCTGGGGCAATATGGATTTTGCAGGAGGCGCGGACTGCGCTACCACTAATTTTTTTGAACTGTATCAGGAGTATTTTCCGGAAGACTGACCGGTATGGTTGTACATTTTTACTCCGGTGTGGTATACTGGGGGCAGCTGACAGGTGGGGGAACCTGCCTGTCTGACAATCTGTTGTCGGAGAGGGCTTCATGGTAGCGTTAAAAATAGAGGATATTAAAACCTTCACATCCAAACTATTTGTGAAAGAGACATTTGACGGGCTGCTTCTGCGGGAGGCTCAGGTGGTTACATACAACTCCTTTTCCATTGACGGGCGCATACGTCCGGGATATTATACCAGAGACGAGCGGGAAGCGGAGAACATGGGAGAGTATTCCTCCTGGAGGACGGTCAGACCGGTATGTTATTCTCTGATTAAAGGGAAAAAACTGCCGGAAAGATTTCGCATGGAGTTTGTTCTGGGGGCGAAGGATACGGCGAGGGTTCTGGGAAGAGCCGGAGGCGCCTGGCGTCCGGAAACGGTGAAGGGGCTTTATCTGGGGGTCCGGTATGAAAAAGGAGCGCTTTTCTGCGTGACCGGACTGTCATTGGACATATTTACCATGGACAGGTCTTTGGAACATGAATGGGACGAGACAGTGAAGGCCTTTCTGAAGGCAAATGACATTATATTTTCTGAAGAGTAGAGCGGGAGGTAAACAGCAGATGAAGGTATTGAACTATGGGTCGCTGAACATTGACAATGTGTACAGTGTGGAGCATTTCGTAAGAGGAGGGGAAACGCTGTCCTCATCAAGAATGGAGGTTTTCAGCGGCGGCAAGGGACTGAATCAGTCCATTGCCTTGGCCAAGAGCGGAGCGGAGGTCTGGCATGCCGGCGCTGTGGGGGAAAGCGACGGAGAATTTCTGCTGGATATGATGCGGCAGGCAGGAGTGAACGTAAGTCTTGTGGCGCATACGTCCGGAAAAACCGGTCATGCCATTATTCAGAGGGACAGGGAAGGACAGAACTGCATCCTGCTTTACGGCGGGGCAAACCAGGAGATTACCAGGGAACAGGTGGATCAGGCCATGACCCATTTCGGAGAAGGGGATTTCCTGGTGCTTCAGAATGAGATTAATGAGATCGCCTATATTATGGAGACTGCTCATAAAAAGGGAATGAAGATTGTGCTGAATCCTTCTCCCATGGATGAGAAGATCGCCGGCTATCCTTTGGAATATGTGGATTATTTCCTCCTCAATGAGATTGAAGCGGGAGATATCTGCGGCTGTGAGGGAAGCGGCGAGGAGCTGCTGGAGAAGCTGTCGGCCCGTTTCCCGAAAGCCAGGATTGTCCTTACTCTGGGCGGGGACGGCTCCATGTACAAGGATGGGGACCTGGTGCTGAAGCAGCCGATCTACCGGGTGCCGGTGGTGGATACCACGGCGGCCGGCGATACGTTCACCGGATTTTTCATAGGCGGACTGATGCAGGGAGAGGAGCCCGCAGAGGCGCTTGACCATGCGGCGAAGGCTGCGGCCATTGCGGTGTCCAGAGCGGGGGCGGCTCCGTCCATTCCCGACAGGAAGGAAATTGAATAAGGGAAGAATAACAGGAGAGATCTGCAGGAGCAGGTCTCTTTTTTTTATCCCTTCAGCCGGCGCTCCGGGACCGGGTCCCCGGCGGCAGGGAGAACCGGAGAATTAAGCATTCTTAAGAAATTTATTAGGGAGAATTTTCGCTTTTTTACGGTATGATCGCTGCATATTCGGAAAAGGAGTGAAAGGATGGCAGGGAAGAACCCGATCATACACGTTCAGAATGTCCGAAAGGTTTATCGGATGGGGGATGAAGAGGTAGTAGCTTTAAACAGGATCAATCTGAAAATATACGAGGGAGAAGTGTGCTGCATTTTCGGTACCTCCGGTTCGGGGAAGAGCACTCTTCTGAACCAGCTGGCCGGGATGGAAAAGCCCACCGGAGGGCGGGTCCTGATACAGGGCAGGAATATATCGGCTATGAGTGAGGAGGAGCTGGCGGCGTTTCGGCAGCAGCACATCGGCTTTATTTTTCAATCCTACAATCTGCTTCCGTCCATGACGGCGGTGGAGAATGTGGCCATGCCGCTGATGTTCCGCGGGGTGGAAAAGGAAAAGAGGGAGAAGCAGGCTCGGATGCTTCTGAAGCGGGTGGGGCTTTCTCACCGGCTGGATCACTATCCGGGCCAGATGTCCGGGGGACAGCAGCAGAGGGCGGGAATTGCCCGGGCTTTTGTGACCAGACCTCAGGTAGTCTTTGCCGACGAGCCTACGGGAAATCTGGACTCCAGGACTACGGAGGAAATCATGAAGATGATTATGGAGTTTGCCGGGAGGTACAAGGAAACGATTATCCTGGTGACCCATGATCCGGGGATGGCCCGGTTTGCGGACCGCATTGTAACACTGAAGGACGGAAATATAATCGGAGATGAGAGAAAGGATGAAAACGGCAGATATGTATAAAAGATGGAAGGAAGCAGGGAGATGGATTCTCATACTGGCGGCGGCGTTTACTCTGGGGGCGGCGGTGTGCGCTTCTGCAGAGGAGATCCGGGAAGAGGGAGCAGCGGCTGAAATGGGGGAACCGGAGGCTTCGCCGTCGGAGACAGAGCGCCGGGAAGATAAGGATAAGGAGCAGGAGTGGGAGATTTCTCTGAAGACAGACGGCTATGAGGTCTATGGACTGGGGGAATCTTCAGCTCTTTTGAGCAGTCTGAAAAAGGGAAAGGACGCAAAAATTGTTGTTTATGTAAAGGGAAAAGGCATCCGCACCGGAGACGCGGCAAAAAAGGGAATTTCCGTTTCCAAGCTGGCGGACAGCTTCCGGATATCCGGCGCGCCCAAGGTTAAGATCACCTCGGAAAAGGAAGATGACCTGGAGTTTACGGTCACCTTTTCAAAGCTGACCTATCTGGGGAGGGGCAATCGGCTGAAATTCCGCACTGCCTTTAAAAAAGGCGGAATTCCGTCTCAGCCTCTGGAGATTGCGGTTACGGAATGTGAGGAATCTGTTTCCAGGGGAAAAAAGGAACGGGATGACAGTACGGGCCAGCCGGTGATCCGGGTGAAGCGCACAGCGCCGGAGAGTCCGGTGGCGCCGGGAGAAGCGTTTGTGCTGGGGCTGGAGCTGCAGAATACCAGCAAGGATGCGGATATTGAGGATATGGTGCTCAGTGTGGTTCCGGGAAGTTCGGTGTTTATCAGTGACGATACCAACTCCAGCATCATAGGACGTCTGGAGGCAGGGAGAATGGTTCCGGTCCGGCTGAATATGATTGCAGGAACAGAGATCGGAGGTCCCACACAGGCAATAGATCTGGAGCTGAAATACAACTATTCTTCGGGAGGAGCCGTGGTGGGCGGAACGTCGGTCCAGAAGGTCCTCATACCGGTAAAGGGAGGAACGGCCACCGGTCAGCCCATGATCCGGATCAGCCGCAGCGGCCTGGGGCACGCTGTGGGAAAGGGAGAGGAATTTCAGCTGACTGTGACCCTGCTGAACACCAGCAAGGATAAGGATATTCGAAATCTGACGGCGGTTTTTGAGCCAAACGATCAGATCTCCCTGCTGGAGGAGACGGATACGAAGCAGATCGGTGAGCTGAAGGCCGGCGGTACGGCGGAGATCCCCATACGTCTGAGGGCGGGAGAGGAGCTTTCTTCCGCCGCCTCCCAGCTGCTGGGGATCACGCTGAAATTTGACTATGATTCCGACAAAGGTCCGCTTCAGGGAACGTACGGAGAAAAGCTGGTGATTCCCACGGCGGGAAAGAAAAACGGTCCGGCCGCTCCCACTCCAAATGTAATCATAAAGAATTACACCTATGGGGACCGAGTGACAGCAGGACAGGTATTTGATCTGGCCATGGAATTCTGCAACACCAGTACGGCAGAGGCAGTGGAAAATGTGGTCATGTCCCTGGACACGGGAGAGGGGATTTCCATCAATTCTTCCTCCAACACATTTTATATTCCCAGAATGAATCCAGGGGAAACGAAGCAGGAGACGGTAAAGCTGCAGGCTCTTTTCCAGTCCAAGCTTCAGTCTCCCAAGCTGACGATTTCCTGCAAATACGAATATGTGGACCGGGATGAGAGGAAGCAGTCCTCCTCCAGCGAGACAATCGCCATACCCGTATACCAGCCGGACCGCTTCCAGCTGGGGGAGCCGTCCTATTCCGAGAATATCCGTCAGGGAGAGGAGACAACGATCTCCATTCCCTACATCAACAAGGGACGGGGACAGGTTTATAACGTGGAGGCAAAGCTGGACGGAGATATCGACGCCCTTGCGCGGGAGGTGAATCTGGGAAACTTTGAGGCAGGAAAAAGCGGAACCATCGATTTTATCGTCACTCCCGGAGAAAAAGGAGCGTTCAGAGGAACGGTAAACGTAAGCTACGAGGATGAGGCGGCGGAGATCAAAACGGCTCAGGTTCCGGTAACCTTTGAGGTACAGGAGGCGGAACCGGAGGGAACGGAGGCGCCGGATGAGGAGATCGGAGCGAATAAAGGAGGATTTCCGGGAATGGTGTGGCTGACCGCTGCCGCCGCGGCCCTCCTGACGGCGGGCGCGTGGGCGGTCTTTGCAGGCAGAAAACGGAGAAAAAAGAAGCTTGCGGAGGAAGCGGATGAGTGGGAATATGACGAGGACCAGGACGAGCAGGATGAGAAGCAGGACGGAGAGGAGGATGAGACATGAGGATGAGAGATCTGATCACCGTCTGTCTGCAGAACTTAAGAAGACATAAGGCCAGGACGCTGCTGACCGTATTGGGAGTGGTGGTGGGCTGCTGCTCCGTGGTGATCATGATTTCCATAGGAATCGGAATGAAAAAGGCTCAGGAAGAGGCGCTGGCCCAGATGGGAGATCTGACGATCATCCAGGTTTATCCGGCAGGAAAAGGAGTCCGGTCTGCCAGGCTGAACAAAAAGACGGTGAATCAGATGAAGCGGCTGAAGGGAGTGGCGGCTGCCACTCCCAAGCTCACGGAGGAGGGGGTTCCCATTGTTCTGTACGGCGGAAGGGACAAACGGTATCGGACGGCCTACACCTCTGTGGTGGGCATAGATTTAAGCACCGCCGAAACCATGGGCTATAAGCTGACGGAGGGAGAATGGAAAACGGAGAAGAAGGACCGGGTCTACGTGGGACAGCATTTTGCCTATACGTTTGAAGATACCAAACGGCCGGAAGGGAAAAATACGGTGGATATGTACGGCGGAGGCTGGTCGGAGGACGGCACGCTTACTCCCCCGCCGCCTTTTTTCGACGTGATGAAAACACCGATCACCCTGGAAATGGACAGCGGAAAGGAAGACGGAAAGAAAGCCGTCCAGGCACTGGAGGTAGGGGGACGGCTGAAGGAGGATTACGGCAAAGGAGAGGAAACATTCATGGGAATGATCATAAGCCTGGATACCTTCGAAGCTCTTTTGGATCAGCAGTCCCGTCTGGCCGGAAAGACGCGGGACGGAAGGAAGGGATACCAGGGAGCCCTGGTGAAAGTGAGCGAGATCGGCTATGTGGCGCAGGTAGAAAAGGAGATCCAGAAAATGGGTTTCCGGACCAGTTCCATGGAAAGCATCAGAAAGCCAATGGAACAGGAGGCCAGACAGAAGCAGCTGATGCTGGGCGGTCTGGGAACCATTTCCCTGTTTGTGGCGGCTCTCGGCATTACCAATACCATGATTATGTCCATATCGGAGCGGACCAGAGAGATCGGAGTGATGAAATCTCTGGGATGTTTTGTAAAGGACGTGAGAAAAATTTTTCTGCTGGAGGCGGGATGCATCGGTCTTATGGGAGGAATTGCGGGGACGGCGTTCAGCTTTCTCATATCGGCCCTGATGAACATTGCGGCCTCCCGCTCTCCTTCGTCCCTGTCGGGGGAGCTGACGATGGGAGGAACTGCCCGCCTTTCCGTTATTCCGTGGTGGCTGGCAGTGTTTGCCGTACTGTTTTCCGTGGCGATCGGGGTGGGAGCAGGCTTCTATCCCGCAAACAGAGCGGTGAAAATTCCGGCCCTGGAGGCGATCAAGCATGACTCATAAGAATCTTTTCCCAATATGGTTTTTTCTGTGGAAGGGATCCGCGGAATGATATATAATAACTGATACGGAAATGTGTTGCCGGAGGAGGAAACTGTGAAGAAACCAAGGATTTTATTTGCGGATGATGATGGGGAGATCAGAGAGGTTGTGCGTATTCTTCTGGAAGGAGAGGGATATGAGGTGGAGGAAGCGGCGGACGGGACGGAAGCCGTGGAAAAGGCAGACGACAGCTATGACCTGATCATATTGGACGTTATGATGCCGGGGCGGTCCGGGTTTTCCGCCTGCGCGGAGATCCGGAAACGGTCTGTGGTGCCGATTCTGTTTCTCACTGCCAGGACCCAGGACTCGGACAAAACCATGGGATTCGGGGCCGGAGGAGACGACTATCTGGCGAAGCCTTTCTCCTATACGGAGCTGGCAGCCAGGGTGAAGGCCATGATCCGGCGGTACCATGTGTACAAGGGAAAGCAGGAAGAAGCGGAGGAGGAAGCGATTACCGTGAAGGATCTGGTGATCAGGAAGGCGGGAAAGCAGGTGATCAGAGGAGGAGAGGAGATATTTCTCACAGATCTGGAATACAGGATACTGCTCCTTCTGGCGTCCAACAGGGGAAGAATTTTCACCATAGAATCCATCTATGAGAGCGTGTGGGAGGAACCGTTTTTTTACAGCGCCAACAATACGGTGATGGTTCATATACGGAACCTGAGAAAAAAGCTGGAAGAGGATCCGAAAAATCCCAGATATGTGGTCAATGTGTGGGGAAAGGGGTATCGGGTTGAGTAAAGGATGGAGGGGCAGGATCAGCAGACTGGGAATCGAGCTGGGGCTGGCGGCTCTGATCTCGGCGGCGGCAGGACTGGCCCTGTACATAGGCTTAAATACGTTCGGATACGGTCTGCTGGACAGAAGCCTGATGAGAGAGGATATGATCCTGGCGAAGGAACAGGAATGCATGAACAGTCTGCAGGCATATGTGACGGCGCACCGGATCTCTTCGGAAAATATCGTCCAGCTGGATCAGTGGGCCGGGAACAGAAAAAATTTTTGGATCACTTTATACAAAGACAGGAAGATGCTCTACTGCAATGACGGAAGGGTTG
>CALWEP010000194.1 GCA_944377325.1 uncultured Lachnospiraceae bacterium | reverse complement strand
GGCAGGAGAAGCCGACCGGACGGAAGGAAAGAGCCTGGGAGAATGCGTGGAAAAAGGACTGAAGGAGCAGGCGGTCCAGGCGGTGAAGGTGCTGCTGGAGACGGAGGATCCGTTAAAGATCATTCAGACGGAGATGATTCCGGCATTGGATCGGGCAGGAGTGAAGTTTGAGGCGGGAACGCTGTATCTTCCTCAGCTGCTCATGTGCGCGGAAGCAGCCAAGGCAGCCTTTGAGCTGATTAAGGACAAGATGCTTTCCTGCGGGGAAGCTCAGGAAAAAAAGGGACGGATTATTCTTGCCACCGTAAAGGGAGATATCCATGACATCGGCAAGAACATTGTCCGGGTATTGCTGGAAAATTACAGCTACGAGGTTCTGGATCTGGGAAAGGATGTTCCTCCGGAGACGGTGGTTGAGACTGCCGTTCGGGAAGAAATCCGCCTGGTAGGGCTGAGCGCGTTAATGACAACCACCGTACCCAGCATGGAAGAGACAATCCGGCAGCTTAGGGAAAAGGCTCCCTGGGCGAAGGTGATGGTGGGCGGAGCGGTGCTTACGGAAGACTATGCCCGGACCATCGGAGCGGACTGCTACTGCCGGGACGGCATGGCCTCAGTGAAATATGCGGAGAGCCTGTTTTGGCACAATTGAGAAGGAAGGGAAAAATATGTATCGCTGCTGTATTTTTGATCTGGACGGCACCTTGCTGGATACCATTCATGCGCTGACCTACACCACCAATCTGGTACTGAAGCGTCTGGGACTGGGAACGGTGGACGAGGAGCATATGAAGCATTTTGTGGGCGACGGCTACCGCATGCAGATGGAGCGGAGCCTGAAGTACGCCGGCGACCCGGAGCTGACCCATTATGAAGAATCGCTGTCCATTTATCTGGAAGAATTTGCTTCCAACTGCCTCTATCAGGTAGGACCTTATCCGGGAATCCGGGAGATGACGGAATTTTTGAAGGCCGGAGGAGTGAAGCTGGCGGTTCTGTCCAATAAGCCCCACCCCAGAACGGTGGAAAATATAGAGGCCGTTTTCGGGAAAGGCTATTTTGACGCTGTCTGCGGAGAGCGGGAGGGCATTCCGAAAAAGCCGGATCCCAGAGGGCTGCTGGCTCTGGCGCAGGAGCTGGAGGTTCCTTTGGAGGAATGCCTTTATTTCGGAGACACCAATACGGATATGCTCACGGGGAAAAATGCAGGTGTGGATACGGTGGGAGTTCTCTGGGGATTCAGAGGGAGAGAAGAGCTGGAAGCATTTTCTCCCAAATATCTCATAGAATCTCCCGGAGAGGTAAAAAACATATTCGGAGAGACAGAATGAGGAAAAGGACAGAGATAACAGCAGCTCTTCTGCTGCTGACCCTCTCCCTGGCATCCGGCTGCGGCAGCGCGTCGGAGGGGTGGGAGGAAGACGGCCGCTTAAAGGTTGTGACTACGATCTTTCCCTATTATGATTTTGTCAGGCAGATTGCCGGAGACCGGGTGGAGCTTAAGCTGGCGGTGCCTGCAGGGATGGACAGCCACTCCTTTGAGCCCACTCCGGCAGATATGAGACTGATTCAGGAGGCGGATCTGCTGATTTCCAACGGAGGAGAGATGGAGCACTGGCTCCATGAGGTGCTGGAGGCGCTGGATGTGCCTGAGCTGGAAACCATTTCCATGATGGATTACGTGGATGTGTTTGAGGAAGCCCATGTGGAAGGGATGGAGGAATCGGCCCATGACCACCATGACCATGTGGATTCGCTGGGAGAAGACGGTCATGAGGAGGAAATCGAATATGATGAGCATATCTGGACCTCTCCGAAAAATGCCGCAGTAATCGTAAAGGAGATTGCGGACAAGCTGGAGGAGATGGATCCGGAAGGGGCGGCAGTTTACCGGGAGAACGAGGAGTCCTACGAGGCTCAGCTGAAAGAGTTGGACGAAGAGTTTGAGCAGGTTGTGGCGGAGGAAAAGAGGAATATGATCATAGTGGGAGGAAAATTCCCATTCCGGTACCTGGCGGAGGATTACGGCCTGGAATACCGGGCTGCCTTTTCCGGCTGCAGCACCGATACGGAGCCCAGCGCCAGCACCATAGCCTATCTCATCGACCGGGTGAGAGAATTTCGAATCCCGGTAGTGTACTATCTGGAGCTGTCCAGCCCCAGAGTGGCGGAGATCATCGGAGAAGAGACGGGAGCCGTTCCCCTGCTGCTCCATTCCTGCCACAACGTAACCAGGGCGGAATTTGATTCCGGAATTACCTACCTGGAGCTGATGAAACAGAATGTGAAGAATCTGAGAAAAGGACTGGATGAATGAAACAGCCATTGATTGCGTGTTCGGGAGCCGGCTTCGGATACGAAAACTTTGATGTGGTGACAGATGTGACCATGGAGATACTGCCCGGCGATTATATCGGTGTGGTGGGAGAGAACGGAGCCGGAAAGAGCACGTTCATCAAAGGCCTTCTGGGGCTTTTGAAGCCTACCACCGGAACGATCCGCATGGCGGAGGAGCTGAAAAAGACGGGAATCGGCTATCTGCCCCAGCAGACGGCAGCCCAGAAGGACTTTCCCGCCACTGTGTGGGAAGTGGTGCTGTCCGGCACTCTGAGCCGGGCAGGCTACCGGCCCTTCTATTCCCGAGAGGAGAAACGGCTGGCGGAGCTGAACATGGAACGCCTGGGAATCGGAGACCTGAGAAAGAAATGTTATCGGGACCTGTCAGGGGGACAGAAGCAGCGGGTGCTGATTGCCAGAGCGCTCTGCGCTACGGAGCAGCTGCTGATTCTGGACGAGCCCATTACGGGCCTGGATCCGTCAGCGGCCCTGGAGTTTTATCAGGTGGTACGGCGGCTGAACAAGGAAGAAGGGGTGGCCATTCTGATGGTTTCCCATGATATCCAGAATATGGTAAGGCAGGCGGACCGGATCCTCCACCTGAAGCAGAAAGTGCTGTTTTACGGCAGCGTGGAGGATTACAGAAGAAGCCCGCTGGGCAGGCAGTTTTTAGGAGGTGGAGAGGAATGAGCCTGATCAGAGAAATGCTGTCCTATCCGTTTCTGGTCCGGGCTTTTGCAGGAGGAGTTCTGGTTTCTCTCTGCGCGGCTCTCCTGGGAGTCAGTCTGGTGCTGAAACGGTATTCTATGATAGGGGACGGACTGTCCCACGTATCCTTCGGAGCGCTGTCCATTGCCATTGCCTTCGGGTGGTCGCCGCTGCAGGTTTCCATTCCGGTGGTGGTGATCGCGGCATTTTTCCTTCTGCGGATTACGGAAAACGGAAAGATCAAAAGCGACGCGGCCATTGCGGTGATCTCTGCCAGCGCTCTGGCGCTGGGAATTACGGTGACGGCTCTTACTACGGGGATGACTACGGATGTGAGCAGCTATATGTTCGGAAGCATTCTGGCCATGAGCCGGCAGGACGTGATTCTGGCAGCGGTGCTGTCGGCGGTGGTGCTGTTCCTGTTTATCTTTTTTTATCACAAGGTGTTTGCGGTGACCTTTGACGAAAATTTTGCCAGGGCCACAGGGGTGCGGGTTTCCTGGTATCATATCCTGTTTGCGGTGCTGACGGCGGTAACCATTGTGCTGGGCATGCGGATGATGGGAGCCATGCTGATCTCCAGCCTGATTATTTTTCCGGCGCTGACGGCCATGCGGCTGTTTAAAAGCTTCCGGGGGGTGATGATTGCGGCGGGAGCGGTTGCGGTGGTGTGCTTCTGTCTGGGAATGGTCATATCATATCGGATGTCCACTCCGGCAGGAGCCAGCGTGGTCCTTGTAAATCTGGCAGTATTTTTGATCTGCACGGCCGTTCAGGCCATGCGGGGGAGGTAGGAAAGAAATGGAAAACTTGAAAAAGATGGGAGGGGTGAAACGGCTGATGTCCCTGAGTCATACCCATCTGTCTCAGACCCAGCTCATCGCATATGGGTTTTTTACGGTGATTCTTGCGGGAAGCCTGCTGCTGATGCTGCCCTTTGCCAGCAGAGACGGGCAGAGCGCCGGCTTTCTGAACGCCCTGTTTACAGCCACCAGCGCCACCTGCGTGACCGGTCTGGTGGTGGCGGATACCTGGACGCAGTGGACCTTGTTCGGACAGATTGTCATTATCTGCCTGATTCAGATCGGAGGACTGGGCTTTATTACCATCGGCGTGGGGCTGTCCATTGTGCTGAGAAGAAAGATCGGCCTGAAGGAGAGAGGACTGCTTCAGGAGAGCGTGAATACGCTTCAGATCGGGGGAGTGGTGCGGCTTGCCAGGAAGATCCTCATAGGCACCGCCCTGTTTGAAGGGACGGGGGCAGTTTTGCTGGCGTTCCGATTCATTCCCCAGTATGGGATCCTGAGGGGGATTTATTACGGCATCTTTCATTCGATCTCCGCGTTCTGCAACGCAGGCTTTGATCTGATGGGATTTCAGGGACAGTACTGTTCCTTTGTGAATTACTACGATGACTGGCTGGTGAATCTGGTAATCATGTCCCTCATCGCCATCGGGGGCATCGGCTTTATCGTGTGGGATGACGTGAGCAGAAACCGCCTCCGTGTGCGCAAGTATATGCTGCATACGAAGATCGTGCTGCTCACCACAGGAGTGCTGATCTTCGGAGGAGCGTTTCTTTTTTATCTCATGGAGAAGGAAGGGGTGCTCAAGGATATGTCTGCCGGCGGCTGCATCCTCTCGTCCCTGTTTGCTTCGGTTACGGCCAGAACGGCCGGATTTAACACGGTGGATGTGGCGGCCATGACCGACGGGAGCAAATTTCTGACCATTCTGCTCATGTTCATCGGAGGCAGCCCCGGCTCCACTGCCGGCGGAATCAAAACCACTACCATAGTGGTCATGCTTCTCTGCCTGATCTCAAATATCAGGCGGGAAAAGGGCCTGAATGCCTTCGGCCGGAGGATTGAAGACGATACCATCAAGCAGGCTGCCGCCATTATGATGACCAACCTGGTGCTTGTGCTGGGAGTGAGCCAGGCGATCATGGCGCTTCAGCCGGAACTGGTTATGTCCGATGTGCTGTTCGAATCATTTTCCGCCATGGGCACAGTGGGAATGACCACCGGCATTACGCGGGCGCTGGAACCGGCTTCCAGGGTGCTGATCATTCTGCTCATGTACAGCGGCCGAATCGGAACCCTCAGCTTTGCCCTGGCCTTTACCCAGCAGAAGCGGATTTCTCCGGTTAAGCTGCCGGTAGGACGGATCACCATTGGATAACGATAGGAGGAGGAAGGAATGAAATCGATTTTAATCATCGGAATGGGGCGTTTCGGACGTCACCTGTGCATGAATCTGGCAAAACATGGAAATCAGATTATGATCATAGATATGAAGGAGGAGAACCTGGAAGGGATGCTGCCTTATGTGGTCAGCGCCAAAATCGGTGACTGCACCAATGAGGAAGTGCTCAAAAGCCTGGGAATCTCCAATTTTGACGTGTGCTTTGTCTGCATCGGCACCAATTTCCAGAGCAGTCTGGAGATCACCAGTCTGATCAAGGAGATGGGAGCCAGACATGTGGTCAGCAAGGCCACAAGAGATATTCACGCCAAGTTCCTGCTGAGAAACGGAGCGGACGAGGTGATCTATCCGGACCGGGATGTGGCTGAGCGCCTGGCAGTCCGTTTTTCCGCCAACCACGTATTTGACTACATCGAGCTGGCAGACGGCTATTCCATCTATGAGATTCTACCTCTGGAGGAATGGATCAATAAGACTCTGGTGGAACTGGACATGCGCAATCGCTATCACATCAATGTGATCGGAGCAAAGCAGAGCGGAAAGATGGATCTGATGCCTACGGCAAACCATAAAATCCGCCCCAACGAGCATCTGCTCATCGTGGGAAGAAAAGACGATATCAATCTTTTATTAAAGAAGCTATAGAAAAGGAGGAAACTGCTGCTATGACAAAGATCGATATTATTTCCGGTTTTTTGGGAGCCGGAAAAACAACATTTATCAAAAAGCTGCTGGAGGAGGCGATTTCCGGAGAGCAGGTAGTGCTCATCGAAAACGAATTCGGTGAGATCGGCATTGACGGCGGATTTCTGAAGGATTCCGGAATTGAGATCCGGGAAATGAATTCCGGATGCATCTGCTGTTCTCTGGTGGGAGACTTCGGGAAATCCCTGGAGGAGGTGCTGACAAAATACCAGCCGGATCGGGTGATCATCGAGCCCTCCGGAGTGGGAAAACTTTCGGACGTAATGAAAGCGGTAAAAGATGTGGCAGCTAATCTGGATGTGGCTCTCAACAGTGCCGTTACGGTGGTGGACGCGTCCAAATGCAAGCTGTATATGAAGAATTTCGGAGAATTTTTCAACAACCAGGTAGCATATGCGGGAACAGTGATTCTCAGCCGCACGGATGTGGCGGACAGAAAGAAAGTGGACGCTGCGGTGAAGCTTCTCAGGGAGGCAAATCCGAAGGCAGTGATTGTAACTACTCCGGTGAGTCAGCTGACAGG
This sequence comes from uncultured Lachnospiraceae bacterium, assembly GCA_944377325.1. GTDB lineage: Bacteria > Bacillota > Clostridia > Lachnospirales > Lachnospiraceae > Lachnoclostridium_A. Next base: position 3,293 of record CALWEP010000194.1, on the reverse strand, counting down.
AGCCCAGCTGTTGGAGATCATTGAAAAGCCGGATACCATGGAGGAGGAGCTGATGAGAGAGGCTCTGGAGGCGTTTGAGGAAAGCCACCATCATCATGATCATGGAGAGAGCTGCGGCTGCGGCCATGACCATGATCATGATCATCATGACCATGATCACCACGACCATGATCACCATGACCATGATCACCATGACCACGATCACCACGACCATGATCACCACGACCACGATCACCATGATCATGGGGACAGCTGCGGCTGCGGCCATGATCATCACCATCACCATGCGGATGAGGTTTTCTCCAGCTGGGGAACGGAAAACGTGCCGGCTGTGGAAAAGGAAGCTCTGGAAGCAGTGCTGGATGAACTGGCTTACGGAGCAGCCTACGGGGACGTGCTCCGGGCAAAGGGAATGGTTCCTTCTGCCGGCGGCGAATGGTTCTATTTTGACCTGGTGCCGGAGGAGTATGAGATCCGCGTGGGAGCGCCGGCATATACAGGCAAGGTGTGCGTAATCGGAGCGAATTTGAAGGAAGAAGATCTGGAAAAGGCGTTTGTCAGGAGTTGATGAGTTATGGGACCGATGATAGAGGATGATATTATGCCCGTATTTCTGATCAATGGTTTCCTGGAGGCGGGAAAAACAGCGTTTCTCACCTTTACCATGGGTCAGGACTACTTCCGGACGGAGGGAAAGACTCTGCTGATCGTCTGCGAAGAGGGAGATACGGAATACGAAGAGGAACTTTTAAAGGAGACGAGGACGGCGGTTGTCTACATGGATGATATTTCCCAGATGACGCCGGAACGGCTGACGGAGCTGGAGCTGCTTTACAATCCGGAAAGAGTGCTCATTGAGTGGAACGGGATGTGGAACCAGGACGACCTTCGGATTCCGGAGGACTGGACCATTTATCAGCAGATCACCATTGTGGACGGGTCTACCATGGATTTGTATCTGAAAAACATGAAGCCTCTGTTCGGCGCCATGCTTCGGAATACGGAGCTGGTGATCGTGAACCGCTGCGACGGCATTTCCGAGGAGCAGCTGGGCGTGTACAGACGGACCTTAAAGGCCATGGGACGTCAGGCGGATATTGTGTTTGAAACCTCCGAGGGAGAAGTGGAGCCGGAGCTTACGGAGGAGGATCTGCCCTATGATATGAAGGCGGATGTGATCCGGATCGCTCCGGAGGATTACGGAATCTGGTATATCGACTGTATGGATAAGCCGGAGCGCTATGTGGGCCGGGTGGTGGAATTTACCGCCATGGTAATGAAATCTCCCGAATTTCCGAAAAACTATTTTGTGCCGGGACGGATGGCTATGACCTGCTGTGAGGCGGATATGGCGTTTCTGGGATTTATCTGTAAGGCCAGAGAGGCCAGACTGCTGGAAAACCGTCAATGGGTAAAGGTGCGGGCGAAGGTAGCCCTGGAATACTGGAAGGACTACGGCGGCGAAGGACCGGTGCTTTACGGGGAATCCGTTACTCCGGATCGGGAAATCAAAGAAGTGGTACAGTTCTGATGAGGAGCAGGAAGGCTCCGGGCGGAACCGAAAAATAATTTTCGGAACCTCCCGGAGCCTTTTTGACCGGTGCGCGGTCCAAGCCGTCAGTGCATATTGGCAAACCGTTCTACCGCCTTGGTGAAGCTGGCGATGGTCTGATCGGCGTCTCCGTGTTCGATGCCGTCCCGCACACAGTGCTTGATATGTCCTTCCAGAACCACCTGGCCGGCCCGGTGAAGGGCGGATTTGGCGGCGTTGATCTGGGACAGAATATCTTCGCAGGGGACGTCCTCATCGATCATTCGGTCGATGGCCTGAACCTGGCCGATGATTTTTTTCAGCCGGCGGTGAAGGTTTGCGGAATCCATACATTGTCTCATATCTGTCACATCTCCTTGTTCGGTAAAATAATGGCTGCCTCTCAGGAAAGCAGATCGTCTGCGGACGGGTAGGAAAGGCTTTCGTCGCAGTTCAGGTCCAGAAGACACAGGCGGAAAACAGCCTGCCCTGCTTTGGGGGTCACCTTTGCCGGAAGACCTCTCAGCCGGGATTTTTTCATAATCTGGGGCATGGAAAGACCGGGATCCTCCAGCAGGGCCTGCTTCAGGACCAGGTAGAAAAAGAGCAGATTTTTCTGGTCCGCAGCGGGGCAGAGCTCTTTCAGAAGCTGAGAGATTCTCTGCTTCTGCGGCTCTCCGTAGGGAAACATCCGGGCGGCATAGGCCGCTTCCTGAGCTTTTCTCTCCTCTGCCGTATAGAAATTAAAGCCAAGAATATTAATCATAGGGACAACTCCTTTTTTCACAGTTTAACACAATTTCCGCGGATTTGACAGAAGAAATTTCCAGGGGTTATAATGTTTTCCGGAAAGAGAGGACAACCCATGATATACAAATGCAAAAACCCCGGCTGCGGGGCCATTGAAGAGCGGGATAGGGAGAAAAACAGACCGGTGCGCTGCAGAAGCTGCGGGGCCGTTATGGAGCGGACGGAGGAGGAAGCGCTCACCGGACAGGAATGGACGGAGCTGGGAGGCTGTCGGATGGACCGGAGGGAGAGCGCGGATCGGATCCTGTTCTGCTACCGAATGGCGGCGGCGAAAGGAGATCCCTGGGGAATCTGCAACCTGGGCTGGTGCATGGAGGCGGGAATCGGAACGGAGGCAGATCCGAAGCAGGCGGTCTGGCTGTATGAGCAGGCGGCGGAAATGGGCTATGTGCCGGCTCTCTGCAATCTGGGAGTCTGCTGGCAGGAGGGGATCGGCGTACCTGCAGACACGGATCGGGCAGTGGAATACTTCTCCCAGGCGGCGGAGTGCGGCTTTCCCAGGGCGCAGATGCTGCTGGCCTGCTGCTATGAGGAAGGAGAAGGAGTGAACGAGGACGGACAGGAGGCGTTCCGCCTGATGGAAGCAGCCGCCTGGCAGTGTTACCCGGATGCCCAGAAGGAGCTGGGACGGTATTATGAATACGGCATAGGGACAGAGAAGGATGAGAGAATGGCCGTCGCCTGGTATGAAAAGGCTGCCGCTCAGGGAAGCAGGGAAGCTCTGTGCAGCCTGGCTTACTGCCGGGAAGCGGGAATCGGCGGGGAGAGAAACAGAAAGAAGGCCCTGGAGCTGTACCGCCAGGCTGCGGAGGCAGGCAGCTGCCGGGCAATGACCAATCTCTACTCCATGGTCTGCCGGGACGGGAGTTCGGCGGAGAAGCGGGAAGGACTCCGATGGCTGGAGCAAGCGGCGGAAATGGGTTATGTTCCGGCGCAGTGGAGACTGGGCTGC
>CALWEP010000193.1 GCA_944377325.1 uncultured Lachnospiraceae bacterium | reverse complement strand
AAATACCGCACTGAATGGAAATCTGGTCTGCCACTGCGATCACAGTGTACAGAACCACCAATCCGACAAACAATACAGAAATCTCCTGCATACCGTCCTCCTTAATGTCAAATCCACATTTTCTTTTTCTGATCTTTCTGTTTTCAAACAGCATTTTGACCAGTTTTTTTCTTGATAAGCGCTTACATTTGTATAATAGCACATATGTAACAAAATTACAATATATTTTTATTTTTTATTTAAAATGTAATTTTATTACATTTTCACCTGTTTCCCGAAGACTTCTGTTCCTCCGGAGGGCGTCAAAGGCGCTGAAGCGGTCAGCTCCGCGATCTTTCTGGCAAAATGCAGATCTTGCCGGGGTTCTGTTCCGCAGACTATCGTGGCATTTTTGGAATCCGACAATTTTGAAAATACGATCCGAAATGCCGTTTCAATCGGAGCCGGAAGAGATTCGACAGCATCTTTGAGCAGCATTTATGCAGAAAGGGCATAAAAACGGAGCCGCTGCTCCGTAGATGATTACCCATCTACGGAGCAGCGGCCCCTCCTGCAAAGATGCTGTTTTACAAGCCCAGCCCCGGTACCAGGGCTTTTTGTTCAATTATGATTCCTTCGTTTTCAGATCGGTCTGGTGTATTCCTTCAGCCATGCGGCTTCCTCCTCCGTCAGGTACGGAGCGATCTTTTCATAGACCTGGCTGTGATAAGCGTTGAGCATCTCCACGTCCTCCGGGCGCATGAGAGATTTGTCTACGGCATCCAAATCAATAGGCGCAAAGGTGACAAATTCAAATCTCATGAACTGGCCGTAGCTGTTTTTTTCAGCCTTTCTGCACAGCACCAGATTTTCCGTGCGGATTCCGTGGCTTCCCTCAATGTAGATACCCGGTTCGTCGGAGGTGAGCATGCCCTCCTCCAGAACGCCGTCGTCCTGACGCTCCGGTACGATCTTCCACCGGATTCCGTTGGGCCGCTCATGAACGTTCAGCAGGTATCCCACTCCATGCCCTGTTCCATGATCAAAATTCAGGCCTCTCTGCCAGAATACTTCTCTTGCCACATAATCCAGATTCAGGCCGCGGCAGCCGTAAAGGAATTTCACATTTCCCAGTCTCAGCATACTCACAGCCACCAGGGTGAAATGCTCCCTCTCCTCTTTCGTCAGCTCTCCCAGAGCGACGGTTCTGGTAATATCCGTTGTGCCCTCATAGTACTGGCCGCCGGAGTCCACCAGGTAAAGGCCTTGCGGCTTCAGCTCCGCCTTATTCTCCTCCGTAGCGTGATAGTGGCACATAGCCGCATTGGCGCCGTAAGCCGAGATGGTGGGGAAGCTGGGCTGCAAATAGCCTTCCTGCTCTCTGCGGAAGCCTTCCAGTTTTTCCGCAGCACTGACTTCATCCATAGGAATCTTTCCGATATTTGTCTTCAGCCAGTGAATATATTTCGTTACGGCCACTCCGTCCTTGATATGAGCCCGGCGCAGGTTTTCCATTTCTGTCTCGTTTTTTACCGCCTTCATCCTCGCCGTGGGGTTCATCCGGTTGATGATCCTGCAGCTGCCGTCCAAATTGTGGCAGAGGGCATAATTCGTTCTGCTCTTTTCCAGCAGCACGCCCTTATCCCTGAGCGTTTTCACATAGTCATAAATTTCTCCGTAAGGCCGGATTCCTACTCCCAGCCCTTTCAGATAAGCCTCCGTTTCCTCTGTCAGCGCTTCTTTCTGAATATAAAGAAGTACGTCCTCCTCCGTAACAGCCAGATAGGAGAGAACCACGGGGTTGCAGGGAACGTCATTTCCGCGGATATTCAGCAGCCATACGATGTCATCCAGTGCCGTCAGAATATGCACGTCCGCTCCCGCTTTTTTCATTTCGCTCCGCAGGCTGCGGAACTTTTCTTCTGCCGGCTGTCCGCAGTATTTTTCCTCCAGAATCCATATCGGCCTCGCCGAAAGAGCGGGACGGTTCTCCCAAATCATCCCTACCAGATCCTCTTCATAGGATACGGAAGCTCCTTTTTTCGCCGCCTCTGCCTCAATCTCTTCTCCCAGCAGCTCATTCACCACTCTTCCGTCAAAGCCCACGGTTCCTCCCTGAGGAACCGCAGCCGCCAGATATTCCGGAATTGCGGGGACTCCCTCTGTTCCCATGCGGCGCAGTTCAAATCCGCTGCCCTCCAGCTCCTTGGCCGCCTGAACAAAATACCTTCCGTCCGTCCAGAGGCCGGCCTCCTTCATAGTAACAACCGCCGTACCGGCTGATCCGGTAAAGCCCGTAAGATACTCGCGGCAGGCAAAATGCTCCCCCACATATTCGGATTCATGGAAATCTGCCGTAGGCACCACATATACATCCAATCCTCTCTCTCTCATCAGCTCCCGTAATTTTTCTAACCGTCCGTTCACGTTCAGTCTCTCCTTTCTCTCATTGCATCCTCAATGGCAGCTCCGATCCCTTCTCCGTAAGTGGGATGAGCTCTCATGGCCATGGACAGCTGGGCCGCGGTCATTCCGTTCACGATCGCCGTCGCCATCTCTCCGATCATATCCGTCGCCCTGGCGCACATGATCTGCGCTCCCACAATGGTCATGGTATGGGCTTCAAACACCAGGCGGATAAAGCCGCTTTCTTCTCTGGCAATGATGCATTTTCCGTTTTTCCTCATATCATAGCGGCCGCAGACCACAGGAAGATTTCTCTGTCTGGCCGCCTCCTCCGTAAGACCTACGGATGCGATCTCCGGAGAAGTATAGATGCAGCTGGGAACCACCGGCAGGGACAAAAACATTCCCCCGGGAACCACGTCCAGGCAGATGCGGGGACGGCGTCCGGAAAGCTTTTCCACCGTATACGCCGCCTGAGCCGCAGCCACATGAGCCAGCCGGACGTCGGAGACCAGGTCTCCGATGGCATAAACCCCCGGTTCGCTGGTACGGAAGTCTCCGTCCACCTTAGGATGGCCGTTCTCCATTTCCAGCTCCACATCCTCTCCCAGAAGTCCGTCCATGACCGGCTCCCGGCCTGCAGCCAGAAGGATCCTGCCGGATCGAACCTCGAATTCCTCATTTCCCTTCCTCACCCGGCAAACCGTTCCGTCCCCCTCAATGGCCGTGACCTGAACGCCGCAGTGAACCGTAATCCCTTTTCTCTCCAGCTCCCTTTCCAAATGATCGGAAACCTCTCTGTCCATAGGAGCCAGCAGCCGGTCTCCCGCTTCCAGAATCGTTACCTTGGAGCAGAGATTGTTGAATATGGTGGCAAACTCCGCTCCGATCACGCCGCCTCCTATAATAGTCAGACGGTCATAATTCCACGTGCGGGAGCTGAGCAGATCGTCGCTGGTCATTACGCCCGCTCCGTCTATTCCCGGAACATCCGGGATTCTGGGCTTGGCTCCGGTGGCCAGAATTACCGCTCCGGCCTCCAGAAATTCCTTTCCGTTTTCTCCGCACACCTCTACGGTGCGGCCTCTGCGCAGCCTGCCTTTTCCCTTATAGCCGTCAATGCCGTACTCCCGGCACATATCTCTGACCCCATTCAGATAGCGGTCCACAGATCTTTTCTTGTATTCCTGCATTTTGGAAAAATCAAAAGAAATAAAGTCTGTGGAAACTCCCATATCGTCGCAGGACTGGAGCGCAGCAAATGTGCTGGAAGCATAGAGCAGCGCCTTTGTGGGAATGCAGCCTCTGTTCAGGCACGTCCCTCCCAACCGTTCCCGCTCAACCATGGCCACAGACATTCCCAACGATGCAGCGCGGAGAGCCGCTGTGTAGCCTCCCGGGCCGCCTCCGATTATCACCAAATCATATTTTTTTGCCATTTGTCCCCTCCGTTCCTTCCGCGTCCGCGGCGGAAGCTCCTTTACCGGAAAAGCCCGAAATGCCTGCACGCATTCCAGATTCCGTCCTCCGCCACGTCAGTAGTTACATAGTCCGCCACATCCTTCAGCTCCTGTATGGCGTTCCCCATGGCGATTCCCAAGCCCGCCGTCTGAAGAATCTCGTAGTCATTCATACTGTCGCCGAAGGCAACTGTGTCCTTCTCGCTGATCCCGTAGTACCGGCAGAGCCGAAGAAGTCCCTTCCCCTTGGAAGCTTCCTGCTCCACCACATCCGCTCCCCGTTTCCCGGCAAACATGAGAAATTTCAGCTCAGGAAACTGCTTCTCCATATCCAGGGCTCCTGCCTCCCGGCCCACATAAGCCAGAGTCCTTACCGTTCCGTCCAGAAGGCTCCAGGGATCGCAGAACCTTCTGTCACACTGTCCCCAGCGCTCCCGATCCATCTGCTCCACCACCTCAGGGTGAAGATAAAAGTCCTGGTCACCGATCGTTACGCCCACAGCGTACCCGTTGCGGTCCGCATATTCAAACAGCGCCTTCAGCAGCCTCTTGTCCATCTGATGTTCATAAATCAGCTCATCCCCCACCGTAATCTTTGTCCCGTTCAGATGAATAATAGCATCCGGCTTCACCAGATCACGGTACGGTCTGCTGTAATAATTGTCCATATCCCTTCCCGTAGACAGCACAATATAAAATTCCTCCCGCAGGCGTTCCAGCGCCTCCAGGGCACTGTCCGGAATCCGGTAGCTTCCATGGTCCAAAAGCGTCTGGTCCAGATCAAAACTGGCAATTTTTTTCTTAGTCATCTTGAAAATGTCCTCCTTCTCTCTTCTGCGGCCGGTTCTGCCAAGCCCCTTTCTGTTTCTGCGAAAATTCGGATATGCAAAAATGCCGGGCGCCTGTTATCAGGCACCCAGCATTTTCTGATCATCGGGGCAACAGGATTTGAACCTGCGACCTCTCGGCCCCCAGCCGAGCGCGCTACCAAGCTACGCCATACCCCGTTATATATGCGGCCGTAATTCGACCGCACAGCTATTCAGTTAAACATTTTTTCCGCAGCACTTTTTGTACTTCTTGCCGCTTCCGCAGGGACAGGGATCATTGGGATAAACCTTCCTCGTCTGACGGCGGACTGTACCGGAAGCTTTCTGCTCTTTATAGAGCTCTTTCCGTCTCTCCTCAGTCAGAATGCTGTCCCACTGAGGAAGTTC
>CALWEP010000192.1 GCA_944377325.1 uncultured Lachnospiraceae bacterium | reverse complement strand
AGCCTTCCATGTTCAGTCCGGTGTAATGTACGAATACGTCATTTCCCTGCTCGTCGCAGATGAAGCCGTATCCCTTCTGGTTGTTAAACCACTTAACTGTACCCTTCATATGATACCTCCAAAAAATAAGAATGAAAATGTGTTGGCCGCTTTCCCGCGGCTATGTACAGAATAGCATAGTTTTGTAGGAGTGTCAAACGATTTTGCGGGGGAAAGCCATGGACTTTCCGCCCCTCCCATGCTATACTGAACAGCAAAATCAGAGGGAAAGAAGAGTGAGGAGCGGATGAAGCTGAAAAACATATGGGGGCATTTTAAAACCATTACCGCGCACAAATGGCTGGTGATGAAGAACTGCTTCCGGATCGGTCTGTACCGTCAGGGAATCCTCCATGATCTGTCAAAGTACGGGTGGACGGAATTTTCCACAGGAATTCGCTACTATCAGGGAAACCGCAGTCCCAATGCGGCAGAACGGGAGGAAAAAGGCTATTCCCAGGCGTGGCTTCACCACAAGGGAAGAAACCGACATCATTTTGAATACTGGATGGATGTGGCGCCGGGGAAGAAGGAGCAGGGGCTGACGGGAGTAAAGATGCCTCTGAACTATGTGATGGAAATGATGATGGACCGGATTGCCGCCTCAAAGGTCTATAAAGGGAAAGCTTATACGGACGGGGCTTCCTGGGAGTATTTCTGCCGTTCCGGAGAAGGGATGCTGATGCATCCGGAAACCAGGGCGCTGGTGGAGCGCCTGCTGATTATGCTCCGGGACGAGGGAGAGGAAAAGACCTTTGCCTTCATCCGGGAGCTGCTCAGACAGAAAGATTACTGAGACAGACGACTATTCTCCCGGCTTGCGGCGGATGCTGGAGGACACCAGGCTGCCTGCATAGGCGGGCAGCTCGGGGCAGGAGAGAGGCTCTTCCGGCAGCAGACCGTAGACTGTTTTGGACCGGAGATCGGTACGGAAAACGGGGGATAGACAGGGCTCGCTCTGGGGGAGAAAAAGCCCCTTTTTCCTGGTATAGCAGGTGGAAGGGGTGGCCTTCTTTCTGGCAGACCGGTCTACGAATTCGCCTACGCTTTTGTGGACGGCGGTGTCCTCGTAGATCAGGTAATAATAATCCCGGTAATTGGGGTAGAAGTATTTCAGCTCCCCCTCAAAAACGGGGATCTGGATGGTCAGGCGGTTTTCCTCCGCCTGAAAGCGCACTCCCTCCAGGGAAGGGTGATCCCAGGATACGGGAACGGGAAGGGAAGAGCAGCCGAGGCAGTCCAGCTCCAGAACAGATTCCTTCCTTCCGAACAGATCGGCCTCCGTATGCAGCGCGGCGGACTGCGGGGAAAAGGTTCCGCTGAGAAAATCCGGATAAAACAGAATGGGAAGAATCCGGGGCATGCCCATCAGATCTTCTTCGTTGTGAAGCATGAGCATGCGGAACAGGGAATCCTCTTTTGTAAGGAGATAGTCCTGATAAACCTGAATCAGCTGTCCCCCGGAAAAAGGATCTTCCCGGAATATGCCTAAAAACCGTTCCACGGCCTTCTGCTTCAGGCTTTCCAGCCCCAGAAGCTTTCTGAGGGGCCGTATTTTTTTGTAAATATCCAGGCTTTTCATGGCGGAAAGGGGACAGGGCAGCCCCAGCGCTGCAGCCCGCTTTTCCAGATAAGGGATGTCAAAGCCGTCTCCGTTGAAATGAACCAGGGAAGAAAACGGTCTGAGAAAAGAGAAAAAGGAGCTTAAGACTTCTCTTTCCGCCTCCGGACAGTCGGCAAACCACTGAATCAGATGCCATTGCCCGTTCCGGACGAAGACTGCGCCGATCAGGTAAAGATTTGAAGCGGCGCCGGAGAAACCGGTAGTCTCAATATCAAAAAACAGGAGCTCTTCCGGACAGCCTATCCGCTCCGGAGGATAGGAAGAATGAGGGGAAAAGGTTTTTTCTGCGGTAATCATAACTATGCTCCTTCCGAAATTACAGTTCTGATTCCCTAATTATAAGGGGGAACAGTCCTGCCGTCAATGAGAGAAGAATCGGAAACAGAATATTTGTTCGATTTCCGGTTGCATTGATTTAGGCGATATGTTATGATGGAGGCGATTATGAAGAAAGAGGAGAGTCGGCATTGATTTCCTATATAAAAGGTATATTGAGCGAGGCTTCCCAGGACGGCGTAGTGGTGGAGACGGGAGGCCTGGGCTACGAGGTGAAGGTTCCTCTGTCCGTGCTGGAGCGCCTTCCCGCTCTGGGCAGCCAGATCAGGCTCTACACCCATATGCAGGTGAGAGAGGACGGAGTGAGCTTGTTTGGCTTTCTGGAAAAAAGAGATCTGTCCATGTTCCGGCAGCTGCTGGGAGTGGGAGGGATAGGACCGAAGGGAGCTTTGGGAGTGCTGTCGGCCCTTGGGCCGGATGAGCTTCGGCTGGCAGTGGTTTCTGGAGATGCCAAGGCGATTTCCCGGGCTCCGGGAATCGGCGTCAAGACAGCCCAGAGAATTATTCTGGATCTGAAGGATAAGGTATCCCTGGATGACATTCTTCCGGCCGGACCGCAGCAGGCGGGGAAGGAGACGGCGGGGTCTCCCGCGCTTCTGCAGGCGGGCCGGGAAGCGATCGATGCCCTCACCGCTCTGGGATATTCTCCCATGGAGGCGTCCCGGGCTGTGGGCCGGGTGGAGATCGGGGAAGAGATGACGGCGGAGGATGTGCTGAAGCAGTCGCTGAAATTTCTGGTCTGAGGCCAGCAGTGAGACGGAAAGCAGGTTAAGGTTATGGAACGGAGGATCATCACAACGGACGTTGTGACAGAAGAAGAAAAAAGAATGGAGGGGACGCTGCGTCCTCAGTATCTGAAAGACTATATCGGACAGACCAGGATCAAGTCCACTCTGAAGGTATTTATTGATGCGGCCCGGTCCAGAGGAGAGGCCCTGGACCATGTGCTGTTCTACGGACCGCCGGGACTGGGAAAGACTACCCTCTGCGGGATCATTGCCAATGAAATGGGGGTCAACATGAAGGTGACCAGCGGACCGGCCATTGAAAAGCCGGGGGAGATGGCGGCGATTTTAAATAATCTCCAGGAGGGAGACGTGCTGTTTGTGGATGAAATCCACCGGCTGAACCGGCAGGTGGA
>CALWEP010000191.1 GCA_944377325.1 uncultured Lachnospiraceae bacterium | reverse complement strand
GATAAGAATGCGCAGCTGCACGCTTCCCGAACCGGGGCCGATGAGATAGCTGGGATCAAAGGTGGTATTGATGGCGCCCACATATCTCTGGGAAGAATCACTGGAGGGACCGGCGCTTACCGTATAGCCCACAGGACTTCCCCTCAGGATTGCCGTTCCCCTTGACACATCCTGTCCCATAATATTTCCCTTTTCCACTGTCGAACTGTTGTCAAAGGTTACCTTTCCCCCCTCCAGGCCGGCCTCGGTCAGCAGCTGCAGCGCCTCCTCCTCCGTCTTGTTCAGAAGATCCGGCACTACCGTCATCTCCTGTTCCGGCCCGTCGCTTACCGTCACCGTCACCTGGTCTCCTGCCTTCACCGTCTGCGGCGTACAGCTGATAATCCTGCCTGCCTCCACCGTACTGTCATACTGGTGCTGGAAAGTAGCGGTAATCTGTTTTTCGGCAAAGAAGTCCTTTGCCTCCTGCTCTGTCATATCCAGCACGCCCAGTGCGGCAAGGTCCAGCTTGTCAGAGCCCAGGCTGGCGGTAAGCTTTACCTTGGAATACCGTTCCACCGATTCTCCCTCCGCCTTTTCCTGGCTGATCACCACTCCCTTTTCCGCCGTATCGTCATAGACCTCTTCCCAAACAGCCACCAGGTCATGCTCCGCCAGTATCTCCTCCGCTTCATCCATGGTAATGCCCGTCACTTTAGGCATTACCGTAGAAGTTGAGCTGTCTCCCGCTTCCTCGCTGACGCTTTCCGTGGCCTCCGTCTGCCGTTCCGATCCCTGGTTGAAGATTCCGCTGATGCGCACAAGCACTGCCAGCACTCCCACCACAAAGACCACCGCCACCAGAATTCCCAAACCGGTCAGCAGCTTTTCCAGCTGAGGATTTACGTCATCTCCCGTTCTTTTTCCGGTTTCCGGCTCAGGAGAAACAATCCGCTCCTCCTTCCCCTGCTCTGTTCCGGCGTTCTCCTCCTTCGGAAGCTTCACCTGCCTTCCGATCTCCGGCTCCTCCTGGCGCCTGCCTTTGCTGCCCTGCCGGATCTGGCTCAGCTCCTCTTCGCTGATAGGAACCGTTTTCGCCGTAGGGTCTTCCCGCTGAACCGGCTCCACAAAATCCCGGTCCGGCTCCAGGAGAGCTCTCCGAAGGTCGGAAATTACCTCGCCCATGGACTGATAGCGGTATTCCGGCTTTTTTTCCGTACACTTGAGAATGATCTTTTCCAGACTCACCGGCACATCCGGATTCAGAACCGCAGGAGAGCTCATGGGAGTTTCCAAATGAGCCAGCGCCACCGTCACCGTATTGTCTCCTTCGAAAGGCACCTTTCCCGTAACCATTTCATACATGGTCACACCGAAGGAATAAATATCGCTTCTGATATCGCAGTAGCCTCCTCTGGCCTGTTCCGGAGAAATATAATGCACGGAGCCCACCGCCGAAGCGCTTACGGTCTGGGAAGACGCGGCCCGGGCAATCCCGAAATCAGCCACCTTCACCTTTCCGTCCATGGAAATGATAATATTCTGCGGCTTAATGTCCCGATGAACAATCCCGCTGGCATGCGCCGCCTCGATTCCCTGAGCCACCTGAATTGCAATTCCGATGGCTTCCCGGCTCCCCAGCGTTCCCTTTTTCATAATATAGCTTTTCAGGGTGATGCCTTCCACCAGCTCCATGACGATAAAATGAAGCTCTCCTTCATCCACCACGTCATAGACGTTTACAATATTAGGGTGGGACAGTCTGGCCGCCGCCTGGGCCTCCATCTTGAATTTATCCACGAAGGACCCGTCTGAGCTGAACTCCTCTTTCAGAACCTTAATGGCTACCATTCGATTCAGCTTGTGGCACTTCGCCCGGTATACGTCGGACATTCCGCCTGAGCCGATCTTGGCCAGAATCTCATATCGATCCTGCAAAAACGTTCCCGCGCGCAGCATCTCATCCCACCTCCTTTTCAAAATCCGCCAGAATTACGGTAATATTATCCCGGCCCCCGCCGGCATTGGCCAGTTCCACCAGCCGATGGCCTTTTTCCTCCAGGGTTCCGCTTCCGGACACCACAGCCGCTATGGCTTCGTTGTCCACCATATTGGTCAGACCGTCGGAGCAGAGAAGAATCCTGTCCCCCTCTTCCAGATCCACCTCAAAAAAATCCGCCTCCACCCGTTCCGTCATTCCTGCGGCACGGGTAATAATATTCTTCTGACTCAGGTACTCTCTGCTGCCGCGGACCATTTTCCCGGCGGCCACCATTTCCTCCACATAGGAATGATCTCTGGTCACCTGGTAGGCTTTCCCCCTGCGGATCAGGTACAGGCGGCTGTCTCCGATGTTCGCCACGTAAAGGACGTTCCCCTCTGTGGCCGCCGCCACCAAAGTGGTGCCCATTCCGCTCAGTTCTTCCTTTTCCACCGCTTCCCGGTACAGTTTCCGGTTCACTTCGCGGATCGCCTTTTCCAGCACCGCCACCGGAGCTCTCCCCTCAGCATTTCTGACCTCGTCTACAATATTCTGAACCAGAAAACGGGAGGCGTAATCTCCCGCCTTATGGCCGCCCATGCCGTCAGCCACCAGAAACAGATTCTCCAACGGCCCGACCGGCTCCGGCGACGCAAACACAAAATCCTGATTCATATTTCTCAGCATTCCCATATCTGTCAGCGCAAAAGCCTCCATTTCCGTCAGTCCTCCCTTCTGTCCATATAGCTCTTTCTCAGCTGCCCGCAGGCTCC
>CALWEP010000190.1 GCA_944377325.1 uncultured Lachnospiraceae bacterium | reverse complement strand
GAGGAAAACCGGCTTAAGATCCATCACTGGTTTTTCTCATCCGATCTGACCAGTTTTATCAGAGGCGGACGGATCTCGAAGACTGCGGGGCTCTTCGGCACAGCTCTGGGTATCTGCCCGCTGATGAATATGGACAGAGAGGGAAAGCTGGTTCCCAGAGAAAAGTACCGGGGAAAGAAAAGAGTGATCCGGGAGATGGTGGAGAAAATGAAGCTTCATGCCCAAGGGAGCACGGATTATTCCGGAAAATGCTTCATCTCCCAGTCTGCCTGCCCGGAGGATGCCAGAGCAGTGGCAGACCTGGTAGAAAAAGAATTTCCCCGCCTGGATGGTCCGGTCAGGATTTATTCTATTGGGACGGTGATTGGCAGCCATACGGGTCCGGGAACGGTTGCGCTGTTTTTCTTCGGAGATGAAAGAGTATGAAAAAAAAGGATATCTTCGGTTCGGTTATACGAACGGAAGATATCCTTTTTTCATAGGATAACGGGCTTACTCTGTAATCAGAGTTTCATATTCGCTCTGGAATTTCACGTTTTCTGCAAAAACAGATCCATTTTCTTTAATCGTAAGGGTGCGGACATTCAGATTTTCCGTAATGGTGTTTCCCACAGCAGCGGTGATCAACTGCTTGTCAATGGAATCGCCGGAAGGGATGGAAGAAAGGTCCAGCACGGCAGACTCGGCAGCGGTGACGGAGGATGCCTCTCCGGGACCGGCGGCGCTGTTTTCCGTCTCGCCGGAGGTCTCATAGGAGAGAACCTCGCAGCCCTCGGGAAGAGCTCCGTATTCCACCAGTTTTTCCACCAGAGCTTCCGCATCCAGGGAAGCCACACCGTCCATCACCTGTTTAAGGCCGGTCCGCTCGTCTGTGGGAACATAGACGGATACCATTTCCAGGACCTCAGCCGTAGGATCGGGCACTTTATCGGAAGCGCCTCCGGTAGAGGTCTCAAGTGCGGCCTCAGCGGGATCGCTTTGCTTCTGTGTGGGTGAACAGGCTGCCAGAGATAAGGCAAGCACAGCTCCTGTAATACATAATGCGATTTTTTTCATTGTATCGATTGCCTCCTTTATTCGTGGGGGTGAAAGCTGCTGAACCAGAAGTTGAGCTTTTCCAGAGCCTTAACCAGGACAGCCATTTCCTCCGGAGTGAGGGCGGAGCTCAGTCCGCTGATCATTTCCCGGTGAAAACGGGCATGGTGCTCATAAGCCTTTCTTCCTTTTTCAGAAAGAGAGATATAAACAACCCGGCGGTCTTCCCGGCCCCGTTCCCGGGTTACAAACCCTTTTTTGACCAGGCTGTTCATGGCGATGGTCAGAGTGCCTACCGTTACGGAAAGCTCCTTGGCAATGGTAGACATATTTTTGGGCTCGCCCAGGCCGATGGCTTCGATCACATGCAGGTCATTGCTGGTAATATCATGAAATTCCTGTGCGGCGACAGCCTTCTGTTCTATATCCATAATGTCCCGAAACAGATGGACCAATACGTCATTCAGCGTTTGATAGCTATCCACTTTTTCCCCTTTGTTTTAGAAATGAACATGGTGCATTGAAAAGTCTCCAACTGATTATACATGATTTTCTTTTCCGTGACAACAGGCTAAAGATTAGGAAATTCTTACATTCCTGTGTTTTTTTTGTGTTTTTTGCATGGAAGACGGCAGAGAAACGGAGATTTTCTACAGGGAGGCGAGAAAAATGGAGACGGCTGCTCCGGCGGCGGTGGCCGCCAGAGCGCCGGGCAGAGCATAGCGGGTTTTGGTAATTCCTGCCGCTCCGAAGTACAGGCTGATGCAGTAGAAGACGGTTTCCGTGCAGCTCATGAGAATGGAAGCGGCCATACCCACAAAGGAATCGGTGCCGTATTCCCGGAAAAGGTCCAGCAGGATGCCGGTGGCAGCGGAGTTGGAGATCAGGCGCACCAGAATCAGGGGAACCAGGGGAGGAGGAACGCAGAGAAAGGAGGCGGGGACGGTGAGAAGGCGGCAGAGAAAGTCGAGAAAGCCGGAAGCTCTCAGAACTCCCACGGCGGTTATCAGACCGATGAGGGTGGGAAGTACGCTGCCGACGGTTTTCATTCCGTCGGCGGCGCCCCGGAGAAAGTCGTCAAATACGGGACGGCCGGACAGCAGTCCGAAGCCGATGACATAAAAAAGAGTGATGGGAACGATGATGCCGGATAAAAAAAGAAGAAAGGACATAAACACACCGGGGAAACCTGTTTTAAACAGTGTATTCCCCGGCGGGAAAAAACATGCGGAAAGGTTAGGCGGCGGCTTTGGCAAGAGAGGAGGCCGCCAGCCAGGCCTTGAAATAACTGCGGATTACCGGGAATGAGGCGGGACCCGTTTCCAGAAGGAAGGTGTGGAAGTCCTTCGCCAGGAAGGAGTCTCCCAGGACTTCCTCCGCCTCCTCCCTCATATTTTGAATCTCCAGCCATCCTACGTAGTACTCCAGATAATTGGACGGGTTATCCACCATAAGATCGTACATGCGGTCGGAGGTTTCCCGGTCGCTGATGCCGTAGGTTTCCTCCAGAAAGGCGGCGGTCTGATCCCTCGTCCAGCCGTAGTAATTGATGTTTAAATCCAGCAGGGCATGAATGCCCAGCACCATTGCCTGATTGTACATCTGAAGGGCCTGAAGGTCGGGAGACAGTCCGTTGTCAAAGAAATAGGACTGAAATTCCACGTAGGTGGCCCAGCCCTCCGTGTAGGCAGGGAAGGAAAGGATCCGGCGCAGCGGTTCGCTGCAGACGGAGCTGAAATAAACGGTCTGGTACAGATGTCCTGGAAAGCCCTCATGAGCCAGGGTGGTGTAAAGAGGGGAGGAGGCATACTGTTCGTTCCGGTTGATGTAGATCACATTGTCCTCATAGCAGTCGATGGGAGGTACCAGGTAAAATGCCGGGCTTAGGGACAGCTCCAGGGCTTTTGGCACGTCCTTCACCTCGTAGGAGCAGGAGGGGAGAGCGGGAAAATCATTTTGGATCTGAAGCTGCAGGTCGGCCAAAATGGCGTTCGGCTCCTCCTCGCGGAAGGAGGCGGTGAGCATCTCCTCATAGAGCTCCGGATTGAGAAGGCCGGCGGCTTTTTCGGCATCCTCCTCGATTCGGATGGTGACCGCATCGGTGAGATCGTCAATGGAGTCATAGGAGGTGCCGGTGGCGGCCCGGACCAGATATTCGTAGTAGCGGTCTCCCTCCGGGTATCCGCAGAGACCGATTTCGTTGGTTCCGGTTCCCTTCAGGCTTTCCAGCGTCTCAATAAGGGACTGATAGGCAGGTACAAAATGCTCTGCCAGCAGCCGGATATGTTCTTCCCTCCAGGCTTTTTTCTCTTCCTCCGTCACGTCAGAAAGGCCGCCCAGTTTTTCCTCAAAGGTTTCCGTCAGAAAGTTTTCCTGAGGAACGAGAAGGTAGCTTTTGCAGGAATCAATGATCCGCTCCAGGGTGCCGTCGCTGAAGCCTAAGCCGGCTGCCGCCTTTTCTTTCTCAAATTCCCCCAGTTCCTGATAGTAGACGTCTATCTGAGACAGCAGGTAAAAATAGTCGGTCACGTCATCCCGGTCACGGAAGGAGTATTCGGACAGCAGGATGGGGAGCTGCGCCTGGATGCCGATGGTGGGGGCGATGGGACGGCTGTAAAGCTCCAGTCCCTCTCCCAAAAGGGCCGTTTCCAGATAATCGGCCAGTACGGTCCTGGTCATTTTCTGCTCGTCGGTGAGAAGGGATGGGTCGAAAGAGAGCAGTTCCTCCTGAATTTGGCGGGTCCGTTCCGTGTCTTCCCGCAGAGCGCTGAGAGAGGCTTCGCCGAAAGCAGAATCCGTTCCCGAGATGCCGTAATCTTCCGGACGGTCCAGCGTATAGTGAAGGGAGAGCAGAGAGGAGGAAGCCTCTTCTGCAAACAGGTTTTCCGTAAAGCTGTCAAAGGCGTTCTGCTCCCGGACCGAGTCGTCCGTGTACTGCTCGTATTCCCGGACAGGGGCAGCCGAGGTCTGAGTGATGTCCGGGGCAGTCCGGCAGCCGGAGGCAAGCAGGGCGGCTGACAGCAGAAGTGCCGGAAGCGCGGCTGCGGCGGCCTGCCGGAAGGCCGGAAGACCGGGACCGCCGGAAGCGGGGGGCTCAGGGTGTATGAGATGAGGTATATCCATAAGTCAGTCCTCCTTTTTCTACCTAATTATAATATATATTGAAGGATATGACAAATCATGCCGGAGAAAACCTTATGGGAAGACGGAGGGCGAATTCGCCTTGACAACGGGCCGGCCCTGTGTTATATACTAAGTAGCCATGCGATATGAGTTTTCGACAGAGTATCCATGCAAATATTCTGGACCACCCAGCGATGGGTCAAGGCCATACGGACAGCCGGGTCAACTGCCGAGCGGCAACGGGAAGTTGCCATTATTGATTGAGTTAGAAGCTCAATTTTATGAGTTGGTTACTTTACAACCGGTGCGTGGATACGTACATCAACTTGTAAAACGGTCAATAAGAGTAGTAAAAGTGGTATTTGCTATATAGACTCTGTATCGAAAATAATACGCATGAAAAGTGCGGATTTCCCCATGGGAAGGGGATGGGTGCGCCCTGCTCCGCTTCCGCTGAGGGTTTTGATATTTGACGATGTTTACAGGTGATGTGTACATATGTGTGCGCGTTGCCTTTTTTGTTGTACGAAAAGCCCAGGGGGATGGGCGGAAACATACGTGAAAGGGGAAGAAGCTCTATGGGAGAAAAGCTGAAGCTGTACGGCTTTAATAATCTGACAAAGGCGCTGAGCTTTAACATTTATGATGTGTGCTATGCAAAGACGGCCAGAGAGCAGAGGGATTACATTGCTTATATTGATTCTCAGTACAATTCGGAACGCCTTACCAATATTCTGACGACGCTGACGGATATGATCGGGGCGAAGGTGCTCAACATATCCTGCCAGGATTATGAGCCTCAGGGAGCGTCCGTGACGATTCTGATCGCGGAGGGCTCCATGATTCCGGCGGGGAAGACCCAGCTGGCTCACCTGGACAAAAGCCATGTGACGGTTCACACCTATCCGGAGTACCATCCGGAGACCTGTCTGGCCACCTTCCGGGTGGACATCGACGTGGCCACCTGCGGGGAGATCACCCCTCTGTCCACCTTGGATTATCTGATTTCTTCTTTTGACTCGGATATTATCACCATGGATTACCGGGTGAGAGGCTTTACCAGGGATGTGGACGGAAAAAAGCTGTTTATGGATCACCGGGTGACCTCTATTCAGGATTATATTTCCCATGACATTCTGAAAAAATACGACGCGGCGGACATTAATGTCTATTCCGCCAATATATTCCACACCAGGATGATGATCAAGGACATCGACCTTCAGAACTACCTGTTCAAAACGGACGTGTATGAGCTGCCGCCTCAGGTCAGGCTGGAGATCATGAACAACCTGAGAAAAGAAATGATCGAGATATTCAGCGGATGCAATATTTACTAGGAGGAAGGGCGATGGAACGGTTGGATCAGGAGAGGGCGCCGATCTATGAGGCGCTGGAGCGATTTGGAAAGATGAGGGTGGTTCCCTTCGACGTGCCGGGGCACAAGAGAGGACGGGGCAATCCGGAGCTGGCCAGGCTGCTGGGGGAGAAGTGTGTCTCCATGGATGTAAATTCCATGAAGCCTCTGGACAATCTCTGCCATCCCATTTCCGTCATCCGTGATGCGGAGATTCTGGCAGCCCGGGCCTTTGGGGCGGCCCACGCCTTTCTCATGGTGGGCGGCACCACTTCCGCGGTGCAGAGCATGGTCCTGTCCGTGGCAAAAAGAGGAGAGAAAATCATTCTTCCCAGGAATGTGCACCGGAGCGTAATGGGAGCCATGGTGCTCTGCGGAGCGGTGCCGGTGTATGTGAATCCGGAGTGCGACGACCGGCTGGGAATTCCGCTGGGAATGAGCGTGGAGGCGGTGAAGCAGGCGGTGAGGGAGAATCCCGATGCCAAAGCCATTCTGGTGAACAACCCCACCTACTACGGGATCTGCTCTGACTTAAAGGCGATTGTGGAGGTGGCTCACAGCAACGGAATGCTCTGCCTGGCGGATGAGGCCCACGGCACGCATTTTTACTTCAGTGAGGAACTTCCCGTTTCCGCCATGGCGGCAGGAGCGGATATGGCGGCGGTGTCCATGCACAAGTCGGGGGGAAGCCTGACGCAGAGCTCCCTTCTTCTGGCCGGTCCTGCCATGCAGGAGGGCCATGTAAGGCAGATTATCAATCTGACTCAGACTACCAGCGGATCCTACCTTCTGCTGTCCAGTCTGGACATTTCCAGGAGAAACCTGGCGCTCCGGGGAGAAGAGGCTTTTAAGCGGGTGGCGGAGCTGGCCAGATATGCCAGACGGGAGATCAATGCCATCGGCGGATACTATGCCTACTCCAAAGAGCTGATTAACGGGGACAGCGTATATGATTTCGATGAGACGAAGCTGTCGGTGAACACTCTGGATGTGGGGCTGGCGGGAATCGAGGTTTATGATCTGCTCCGGGACGAATATGACATTCAGATCGAATTCGGAGATCTGGGCAATATTCTGGCTTACCTGTCCATCGGCGACCGGCCCAGAGAGGTGGAACGGCTGGTGAGCGCCCTGGCGGAGATCCGCCGCCGGTATGAGAGGGATCCGGCGGGAATGATGAAGCAAGAATACATTGACCCGGAGGTGGCCGTATCTCCTCAGGAGGCCTTCTATGCAGATAAGGAATCCCTGCCTATTATGGAAACGGACGGCCGGATCTGCAGCGAGTTCGTCATGTGCTATCCGCCGGGAATCCCCATCCTGGCCCCGGGAGAGCGGATCACAAAGGATATTTTAAATTACATACAGTATGCCAAAGAGAAAGGCTGTTCCATGACCGGCCCGGAGGACGCGGCCATTGAGCGGCTGAATGTGCTGAAATAAATGATTGCAGGAGGTGCCCTATGGAATTTTGGTTTTCTGAGGAACAGACCCCGAACGTGAAGCTGTCCATCCGTGTGGACCGCCAGCTTTACAGCGGGAAAAGCGAATTTCAGAGGATTGACGTGTTCGATTCCCCGGAGTTTGGCCGTTTCCTGACCCTGGACGGCTATATGATGCTGACGGAAAAGGACGAGTTTATCTATCATGAAATGATCACCCATGTGCCTATGGCCGTTCACCCCAGGGTGAAGGACGTGCTGGTCATCGGAGCCGGAGACGGCGGCGTGATCCGGGAGCTGACCCGCTATCCCGATATCGAACATATCGATATGGTGGAGATCGATGAGCTGGTGGTGGAGGTGTGCAAGAAGTATCTGCCTCAGACGGCCTGCCGCCTGGACGATCCCAGAGTGGACATTCATTATGAAGACGGTCTGAAATTCATCCGCTCCTGCGAGAACTGCTATGACCTGATCATTGTGGATTCCACCGATCCCTTCGGTCCGGGAGAAGGACTGTTTACCAAGGAGTTTTACGGCAGCTGCTTTAAGGCTCTGAGAGAGGACGGAATCATGGTAAACCAGCATGAGAGTCCTTTCTACGCGGAGGACGCCTTGGCCTGTCAGCGGGCTCACAAGCGGGTGGTGGAGTCCTTTCCCATCAGCCGCGTGTACCAGGCCCATATTCCCACCTATCCCTCCGGCCACTGGCTGTTCGGATTTGCTTCCAAAAAATACCATCCCCTGAAGAACCTGGATGAGACCAGGTGGAATATGAGGGGGTTAAAGTGCCGTTACTATACGACCACACTGCATAAAGGGGCATTCTATCTGCCCGCGTACGTAGAGGAGATGCTGGAAGATGTTGAGTAAGAATATTGAAACGTTTATGGGCTGTGACTGGGAGCCGGAGGAGGCGGACACCGTTCTGTTCGGAGCGCCCTTTGATTCCACCACCTCCTACCGCCCGGGAACCCGGTTCGGAAGCTCCGCCATCCGTCATGAGTCCTTCGGTCTGGAGGATTACAGCCCCTACCAGGACCGGGACTTGAGCCAAGTGAAAACGGCGGATATCGGAGATCTGGAGCTGTGCATCGGAGACACAGCCAGGGTTCTGGATCAAATTGAGGAGTGTGCGGCAGAGATTTTGGCGGCGGGAAAACGCCCGTTCATGCTGGGGGGCGAGCACCTGGTAACACTGGGAGCCTTCCGGGCGGCGGTGAAGAAGTATCCCGACCTCCATGTGATTCATTTTGATGCCCACGCCGATTTAAGAGAAGATTATCTGGGAATGCCTCTGTCTCACGCCTGCGTGCTGCGCCGGTGCTGGGAGCTGGCCGGGGACGGAAAAATCTTTCAGTTCGGCATCCGCTCCGGAGACCGAAAGGAATTTGAGTGGGGACGGGAGCATGTGACCACCAGAAAATTTGACTTTGAGGGACTTGAGGACGTGCTGGAACGGCTGAAGGGGAAGCCGGTGTACTTTACCCTGGATCTGGATGTGCTGGATCCTTCCGTATTTCCGGGAACGGGAACGCCGGAGCCGGGCGGAGTGACCTTTGACCAGCTGAGAAAGGCGGTAACCCTGGTGTGCAGCCGGGCGGATATCAAGGCCTGCGATGTGAACGAGCTCAGCCCGCACTATGACCCCAGCGGTATTTCCACCATGGCGGCAGGGAAAATCGTCAGAGAGATGCTGCTGGCGCTGGGAACGAACGGGCAATAGGGAGAAGAATCAGATAAACAGGAGGAAAAAAACATGGGAAAAGCGTTAATTATCGGATGCGGCGGAGTGGCCTCCGTAGCCATTCACAAGTGCTGCCAGAACAGCGAGGTATTTGAGGAGATCTGCATTGCCAGCAGAACAAAATCCAAATGCGACGCTCTCAAGGAGAAACTGGAGGGAACCACAAAGACGAAGATTACCACCGCGCAGGTGGATGCCAACAGCGTGGAGCAGCTGGTAAAGCTGATCGAAGAGGTGAAGCCGGATGTGGTGCTGAACCTGGCGCTTCCCTATCAGGATCTGACCATTATGGACGCCTGCCTGGCCACCCGGACCCATTACGTGGATACGGCCAACTATGAACCGGAGGATACGGCGAAGTTTGAGTACAGCTGGCAGTGGGCTTACAGGGAGAGATTCGAGCAGGCAGGAATTACCGCTGTGCTGGGCAGCGGCTTTGACCCGGGGGTGACGGGAGTATTTTCCGCCTATGCCTTAAAGCATGAATTCGACGAGATCAATTATATCGACATTCTGGACTGCAACGGCGGCGATCACGGCTATCCCTTCGCCACCAACTTCAATCCGGAGATCAATATCCGGGAGGTTTCCGCCAACGGCTCCTACTGGGAGG
>CALWEP010000189.1 GCA_944377325.1 uncultured Lachnospiraceae bacterium | reverse complement strand
TCAATCGGCTTCGCCGCAAATTTTTGGCGATTTGTCAAGAGTTTTTTGACAAAAAAGTGGGGGATTTTAATAAAAAAGGAATCTGAAAGCCTTATATTTATTGGCTTAAAGATTCCGAGAGATCATTCAGGACAAAAGGAGGTACAAGAAAATGGTTAAAGAAGTCATGGATTTTATAGCCGCTTATGACAGCGAGGTGGGAGCAGCCATTCAGGCAGAATACGCCAGACAGTCCAGAAACCTGGAACTGATTGCTTCGGAGAATATTGTGTCCGAGCCGGTGATGATGGCTATGGGAACGGTGCTGACCAACAAGTATGCGGAAGGATACCCGGGCAAACGGTATTACGGAGGCTGCGAGCATGTGGATGTGGCGGAGACCATTGCCATTGAGAGAGCCAAGAAGCTGTTCGGCTGCGATTATGCCAACGTTCAGCCCCATTCCGGCGCTCAGGCCAATATGGCCGTATTTGTGGCGATGCTGAAGCCCGGAGATACGGTGATGGGAATGAATCTGGATCAGGGAGGCCACCTGACTCACGGAAGCCCTGTGAATTTTTCCGGACTGTATTTCAACATTGTTTCCTACGGAGTGGATGACCGGGGCTTTATCGATTATGACGAGGTAGAGAGACTGGCTCTGGAAAACCATCCGAAGCTGATTATTGCAGGAGCCAGCGCCTACGGCCGCGTCATTGATTTCAGACGGTTCCGGGAAATTGCCGACAAGGCCGGAGCGTATCTCATGGTGGATATGGCCCATATTGCCGGTCTGGTGGCAGCGGGACTTCATCCCAGCCCCATTCCCTATGCGGACGTGGTGACCACCACCACTCACAAAACGCTGAGAGGACCCAGAGGAGGCATGATCCTGGCAAATAAGGAAGCGGCGGAAAAATTCAACTTCAACAAAGCCATTTTCCCCGGCACTCAGGGAGGTCCCCTGGAGCATGTGATCGCAGCCAAGGCCGTTTGCCTTGGAGAAGCTCTGAAGCCGGAGTTCAGAACCTATCAGCAGCAGGTGGTGAAGAATGCTGCGGCCCTGGCGGACGCGCTTCAGAAGCAGGGCTTCAAGATCCTGACGGGAGGAACGGACAATCACCTTATGCTGGTGGACCTGCGGGATATGGATATTTCGGGAAAGGAACTGCAGAACCGCTGCGATCAGGTATATATTACTTTGAATAAAAACGCCGTTCCCGGCGATCCCAGGAGTCCGTTTGTAACTTCCGGCGTCAGAATCGGAACTCCGGCGGTAACCACCAGGGGGCTGAAGGAAGCGGATATGGAAAAGATCGCGGAGCTGATCTGGCTTACTGCTACGGATTTTGAAGCTAAGGCAGACAGAATCCGGGAGGAAGTGACTGAAATCTGCAGCAGATACCCGATCTACAGATAGGCTGCGGAGCGCAGAAAATCAGGCCGGAGGCTCATTTTTCCGGGTTTTCGGCCGCTCCTGCGGCCAGGAAAATATTGATAAAAAAATAACAAAAAATTTGTGAAAATTTGCCAAACAAAAGAAACAAAAAATGGAAGAAATGGCAAAATTTTTAAAAATAAGAACTTTTTGTTGAAAAAAACTGTGCAGTATGCTACGCTTATTACAGGAATTAAATAGTATGCTGAGAGAGGAGAGCATTACATAGACAACAGAAATGTTGTTTGATGTCATGCTCTTTTTTGCGCAGAAAAGGGGGGATGGTGAAAACAGCAGGCAGCAGGATATTTTGGTTCCTGCACGCATGGTGAGCAGGAGCGGAAAGCAGAGAAACATTAACGGAAATGGAGAAAAGAGGCAATGAAACAGAGTTTTTATGACATGATGGAAAGCAACCCGGTAATCGCGTCAATCAAGGATACGGATGGATTGGAAAAGTGCTGTGCTCTTCAGGATATCCGAGTGATTTTTATTCTTTACGGAGACATCTGCACGATTCAGGAGATCGTAAAAAGAGTGAAGGATGCAGGGAAAATAGCCATTGTGCATATCGATCTGATCGTAGGCCTCAGTCCGAAGGAGATTGCCGCCGACTTTATCAAGCAGTACACGGGAGCTGACGGGATCATATCCACCAAGCCGGCTTTGATCCGGAGAGCAAAGGAACTGGGAATGTATACGGTGATGCGTTTCTTTATTCTGGATTCCATGGCTCTCGACAATATTGAAAAGCAGCTGGCTCAGGTGAGGCCGGATTTTATCGAGATTCTGCCAGGGGTAATGCCGAAAATGATAAAGAAGGTGTGCAGACAGGTAAAGCCTCGGGTGATTGCCGGAGGGCTGATTACAGATCGGGAGGACATTGTGGCAGCACTGGATGCGGGGGCCATTTCCGTGTCTTCCACAAATCAGAAGGTGTGGACGATGTGATCCCTCTGCCGAAGGGCTGAAGGGAAAACGGGCAAAAAGGGTATCATCTGCCGCATGGGGTACGGCGGATATATAAAGCAGCAAAAAAACAAAACACAAAGAGGAGGTATTGTATGGCAAAGTATGTAATGGCGCTTGACGCAGGAACCACGAGCAACCGGTGTATCCTGTTCAACGAAAAGGGGGAGATGTGCAGCGTTGCACAGAAGGAGTTTACCCAGTATTTCCCGAAACCGGGCTGGGTAGAGCATGATGCCAATGAAATCTGGTCCACCCAGTTGGGAGTTGCGGTGGAGGCAATGTCGAAGATCGGCGCTACGGCCGATGACATTGCGGCTATCGGAATCACCAATCAGCGTGAGACTACCATTGTATGGGATAAAAATACGGGAGAACCGGTTTACCATGCCATTGTATGGCAGTGCCGCAGAACGTCCCAGTACTGTGATTCTCTGAAGGAGAAGGGACTGGTGGATTCTTTCCGCCAGAAGACGGGACTGGTAATCGACGCTTATTTCTCCGGAACTAAGCTGAAATGGATCCTGGACAACGTAGAGGGAGTCCGCGAGCGGGCAGAGAACGGAGAGCTGCTGTTCGGTACGGTTGAAACCTGGCTGATCTGGAGACTGACCAAAGGAAAAGTGCATGTGACGGATTACAGCAATGCTTCCAGAACCATGCTGTTTAATATCAATACTCTGGAATGGGACGATGAAATTCTTGCAGAGCTGAACATTCCCAAATGCATGCTGCCGGAAGCCAAGCCTTCCAGCTGCGTTTACGGAATGGCGGATGCATCCTTCCTGGGCGGAGAGATCCCCATCGGCGGAGCGGCCGGAGACCAGCAGGCAGCGCTGTTCGGACAGACCTGCTTCCGCCCCGGCGAGGCAAAGAATACATACGGAACAGGATGCTTCATGCTGATGAATACGGGAGATACCCCTGTGTTCTCCAAGAACGGTCTGGTTACCACCATCGCCTGGGGACTGGACGGCAAGGTAAAATACGCACTGGAAGGATCCATCTTTGTGGCGGGCGCGGCTGTACAGTGGCTGCGTGATGAGATGCGCCTCATTGATTCTTCTCCCGACTCTGAATATATGGCCAGCAAGGTGAAGGACACCAACGGCTGCTACGTAGTGCCGGCGTTTACCGGTCTGGGAGCTCCCCACTGGGATCAGTATGCGAGAGGAACCATCGTGGGAATCACCAGAGGCGTAAATAAATACCACATTATCCGCGCTACCCTGGAGTCCCTGGCTTATCAGACCAATGACGTTCTTCAGGCAATGAAGGCGGATTCCGGTATTGAACTGGCAGCGCTGAAGGTAGACGGAGGCGCCAGCGCAAACAACTTCCTGATGCAGACACAGGCAGATATTATCAATGCTCCTGTGGAACGCCCCAAATGCGTGGAAACCACCGCAATGGGAGCGGCTTATCTGGCAGGCCTGGCAGTAGGCTACTGGAAGAGCAAGGAAGACGTAATCAACAACTGGGCGATCGATAAGGTCTTTATGCCGGAAATCAGCGAGGAAGAGAGAAGCAGCAAGGTAGAGGGCTGGAACAGAGCCGTTAAGTATTCCTACGGCTGGGCAAAAGAGGACTGAGACGCGCCGGCTTGAGCCGTTTATGCAAATTGATGAAAAACGAAGGCTGCAGATGAGAAAAGGAGGCTTACTATGTTGCCGTATATAGCAGAATTTTTGGGGACCATGATGCTGATCCTTCTGGGAGACGGGGTTGTGGCGAATGTAACGCTGAATAAATCGGGAATGAAAGGTGCGGGTTCAATTCAGATCACCTTTGCTTGGGGACTTGCGGTTATGGTGCCGGCTTTCATTTTCGGCGCTGCTTCCGGAGCTCACTTCAATCCGGCTCTGACCATTGCGCTGGCTATTGACGGAAGCCTTGCCTGGGAATTGGTGCCCGGTTATATCATTGCACAGTTTGCAGGTGCTTTTGTGGGCGCTTGCCTGGTGTACATTCTGTTTATGGATCAGTTCAATGCCACGGACAATCCCGGAACCAAGCTGGGCGTATTTTCCACAGGCCCTTCCGTTCCCAATATGCCGCTGAATATTGTCAGTGAAGCGATCGGAACCTTTGTCCTTGTTTTTGCCATTAAGGGAATCGCTCAGGTTGCCAACTGTGCACCCGGCGTGGACAAATTCCTGGTATTCGGAATTATCGTATCGATCGGTATGTCTCTGGGCGGTCTGACCGGATACGCCATCAACCCGGCCCGTGATCTGGGACCGCGTCTGGCGCATGCTCTGCTTCCCATCAAGGGAAAAGGAGATTCCAACTGGGGTTATGCACCGGTTGTTATTATCGGACCGCTGTTAGGAGCGATTGCCGCCGTACTGCTTTACGGAGCAATTCCATGGGCATAAATCTGTGACGGAGGACCGAAACGGGCGGAAGTAGAAACGGGACCGCTGGAAACTAAATAGATGAGTGGATGAGAGTGGAGCCCGGCTGATTTCGTATGGAAGGATACGTATCTTTGTCGGGCTCCCTTTTTTTCATCAGGAAAGGAAATAGGAACATGTATGATGTGATTATTATCGGAGCAGGCGTATCGGGCTGCGCAACGGCGAGAGAGCTGTCGCGGTACAAAGTGAAGGCCTGCGTTCTGGAAAAGGAAGAGGATGTGTGCTGCGGAACCTCAAAGGCGAACAGCGCCATTGTGCATGCGGGATATGATGCGGAAGAAGGCTCTCTTATGGCGAAGCTGAATGTAATGGGCAGCAAGATGATGCCTCAGCTGGCTAAAGACCTGGATTTTCCGTACCTGCAGAACGGATCTCTGGTGGTCTGCACTGACGAAGAGAGTCTTCCGGGACTGACGAAGCTTTACGAGCGGGGAGTGCACAACGGAGTGGAAGGCCTGAGAATTGTGGAGAGGGAAGAGCTGGAAGCGATGGAGCCGAATATCTCCGATAAGGCCATAGCCGCGCTGTATGCTCCCACGGCAGGAATTGTCTGTCCCTTTAACCTGAATATTGCTCTGGCAGAAAATGCCTACACCAACGGAGTGGAATTTTTCTTCAATACCAAGGTAGAGGATATTGAAAAGATAGAAGGCGGATACCGGGTAAAGACCGGAACGGGAGATTATGAAGGCAGATGCGTTGTAAATGCGGCAGGCGTCTATGCGGATCAGATTCATAACATGGTGAGCGGCAGCACATTTACCATCGTGCCCAGAAGGGGAGATTACTGCCTGCTGGACAAAACGGCAGGGCATCATGTATCCAGAACCATCTTTGCTCTCCCGGGAAAATACGGAAAAGGAATTCTGGTGGCTCCTACGGTTCACGGGAACCTGATCGTAGGACCTACGGCGATCGATATCGAGGACCGGGAAGGCACCAATACTACCCGCCAAGGTTTGGACGAGGTCATTGAAAAGAGTGCGGAAACCGTGAAAAATGTGCCGCTGAGACAGGTGATCACTTCCTTTGCCGGGCTGAGAGCTCACCAGACCGGTCATGAATTTATCATTGAGGAAGTGAAGGATGCCCCCGGCTTTGTGGACTGCGCAGGAATCGAATCCCCCGGACTTTCCAGCTGCCCTGCCATAGGCTGTATGGTGGCTGACATTGTGAAGGGAATTCTGAATCCGGAGGAAAATCCGGACTTTGTGGGCACCAGAAAGGGCGTTCTCAACCCGGCAGACCTGTCCATGGAGGAAAGAAACGCTCTGATCAAGGAGAATCCGGCTTACGGAAATATTATCTGCAGATGCGAGTCCGTTACGGAAGGAGAAATCCTGGATGCGATCCATCGCCCGCTGGGAGCAAAATCTTTGGACGGAGTGAAGAGACGTACAAGAGCGGGTATGGGAAGATGCCAGGCAGGCTTCTGCTCCCCCAGAACCATGGAGATCCTCGCCAGAGAGCTTCATGTGGATATGAGTGAGATCACGAAATCCGGCGGCAGTTCCAGGATCATCGTGGGAACAAATAAGGACCGGATATAGAAAGGGGGGCGTCAAAAATGAAAACATATGATATCGTAATCATTGGCGGCGGCCCTGCAGGGCTGGCTGCCGCGGCTTCCGCGAAAAAGAGCGGAACAGACAGTATTCTGATTCTGGAAAGGGACAAGGAATTAGGAGGAATCCTGAATCAGTGCATTCACAACGGATTCGGGCTTCACACTTTTAAGGAAGAACTTACGGGGCCGGAATATGCGGCCAGGTTTATTGAAGAAGTAAAGGAGCTGGGGATCGAATATAAGCTTCACACCATGGTTATGGACATTTCACCGGAAAAAGTGGTGACGGCCATGAACCGTGAGGACGGAATGTTTCAGATTCAGGCCAAGGCAGTTATTCTGGCCATGGGCTGCAGAGAGCGCTCCAGAGGAGCTCTGAATATTCCGGGATACCGGCCGGCGGGAATCTATTCTGCGGGAACCGCCCAGCGTCTGGTGAACCGGGAAGGCTTCCTTCCGGGACGCGAAGTGGTGATTCTGGGATCGGGAGATATCGGTCTGATTATGGCAAGGCGAATGACCTTTGAGGGCGCGAAGGTAAAGGTAGTGGCGGAGCTGATGCCCTATTCCGGAGGACTGAAGAGAAACATTGTCCAGTGTCTTAACGACTATGGAATTCCGCTGAAGCTGAGCCACACAGTGGTGGAGATCCGCGGAAAGGAGCGTCTCACCGGCGTGACCATCGCCCAGGTGGACCAGAAGGGCAAACCCATTCCGGGAACGGAGGAGGATTATGACTGCGATACGCTGCTGCTGTCTGTGGGATTGATTCCCGAGAACGAGCTTTCCAGAGCGGCAGGAGTGGACATGAACCCCGTAACCTCCGGCCCGGTGGTGAATGAGAGCCTGGAGACCAGCCTGGAAGGCGTATTTGCCTGCGGAAATGTGCTCCACGTACATGACCTTGTGGACTTTGTGTCCGAGGAAGCAGCTGCGGCAGGCCGCAACGCATCCGCTTACGTAAAAGGAAGCAGGACGGCGGAAAGCGGAAGAGAGATCCGCATGAATCCCACGGAAGGGGTGCGCTATACGGTGCCGTCGGTGATCCGGCCGGAGCAGATGGACGACACGCTGACCGTTCGTTTCCGCGTGGGAGGCGTTTACAAAAACTGTTATATCAGCGTTTACTTTGATGATGAACGGGTAATGCGCCGGAAACGTCCGGTGGTGGCGCCCGGCGAGATGGAAGAGATACGGCTGGAGAAGGCAAAACTGCTGGAGCGGCCTGACCTGAAGACAATTACCGTAAAGATAGAGGAGGCATAGGAGATGGAAAAAAGAGAACTGATTTGTATCGGATGTCCCCTGGGCTGCCCTTTGACGGTAACCATGGAGAACGGGGAAGTGCTTCAGGTGGAAGGGAATACCTGTAAGCGGGGAGACGTTTATGCCAGAAAAGAAGTGACCAATCCGACTCGTATTGTGACGAGCACCGTAACGGTGGAAGGCGGAAGCGATGTGACCGTTCCGGTAAAGACCAGGTCCGATATCCCCAAAGAGAAAATATTTGAATGTGTGCGTGCGCTGAAGGGCGTGACGGTGAAAGCTCCGGTGCACATCGGGGACGTTATCGTGGCTAATGCGGCGGACACGGGAGTAGATATCATAGCGACGGCCAACGTGGAATAACCGGCAGACCAGCCGTTGCCCACAGCGGTTCGGTACAAAAAGAAAGCGAGGCAAAATCATGGAAAAAAAGAATACGGCAGGATGGAGCAATTTAAACGGAATCAGTGAAGAAGGCAAGACCTGCGGGCTGAATGACATGAACTGTCTGGGGGAAGAAGAGGAGAAGACCTGCGGGCTGAATGACATGAACTGTCTGGGAGAAGAAGAGGAGAAGACCTGCGGACTGAATGATATGAACTGCTTGGGAGACGGCGAGGAAGACAAAATAGTCTGCAGCTTGAAGGATATGAACTGTCTGGGGGAAAATAAGTAAAAACGAAGAGGGAGGTTTGCAGAATGAAGAAATTTATAAATGAAGTCGGTCAGGTGGAAAACCAGATGATACAGGGAATGGTGAAGGCTTATCCGAAGCACCTTCGCAAGCTGGACTGCGGCAATGTAGTGGTGCGCGCGGTGAAGAAGGAGGGCAAGGTGGCGCTGATCAGCGGAGGCGGAAGCGGCCATGAGCCGGCCCACGGAGGCTTTGTGGGAGAGGGAATGCTGGACGCTGCCGTAGCAGGACCCGTCTTTACTTCCCCCACTCCGGATCAGATCCTGGAAGGAATCAAGGCTATTGCCACAGACCAGGGCGTGCTGATGGTTGTGAAAAACTACACGGGAGACGTGATGAACTTTGAGATGGCTGCCGATATGGCGGAAATGGAAGGAATCACCGTTCGCCATGTGGTAACCAACGATGACGTTGCAGTGGACGGAAGCCTTTATACGGTCGGACGCAGAGGAGTGGCAGGAACGGTGTTCGTTCATAAGATTGCCGGAGCTCTTGCGGAAACGGGAGCATCCCTGGAAGAGGTTCAGGCGGTTGCCCAGAAGGTGATCGACAATGTACGCACCATGGGAGCGGCCATCGCCCCCTGTACGGTACCGGCAGCAGGAAAACCGGGATTTGAGCTGAATGACGATGAAATGGAAGTCGGAATCGGCATTCACGGAGAGCCTGGTACCCATAAAGAGACCATGCGCACGGCAGATGAAACGGCAGATATGCTGCTGGACAAGATTCTGGCGGATCTGGACTACAGCGGAAGCGAGGTAGCCGTTATGATCAACGGCTCCGGCGCAACGCCTCTCATGGAGCTGTATATTATCAATAACCATGTGGCGGATGTCCTGGCAGAGAAAGGAATCCGGGTATACCGCACTCTGGTAGGGGAGTATATGACATCCATAGAGATGCAGGGTTTTTCCATATCTCTGCTGAAGCTGGATGAACAGATGAAGGAGCTTCTGGACGCAAAGGCGGATACGCCTGCATGGAAGGAATAAGACGGTAAAATCAAAAAAAGGAGATGGAGCAGAAAATGGCAGACAGCAGACAGGTAATTTCCATTTTGAATAGGATCGGCAGAAAGATGGAGGAGCAGAAGGATTATCTGACCGAACTGGACGGACCCATCGGCGACAGCGATCACGGGATTAATCTGGCCAGAGGCTTCCGGGCAGTGGAGGAGAAGCTGCCGGGGCTGGAGGACAAGGATCTGGGAACGATTCTGAAGACGGCGGGAATGGCTCTGGTATCCACTGTGGGAGGAGCTTCCGGGCCTCTCTACGGCTCAGCCTATATGAAGGCCGGGATGGTTCTCGCAGGGAAAACGGAGATTCAGATGGGAGACTTCCTTCAGGCAATGGACGCGGCTGTGGAAGCGGTGATGCAGAGAGGAAAAGCGACGGTGGAAGAGGCCACCATGCTGGATGCCATGGTTCCGGCGGTCAAGGCCATGAAGGAGGCGGAAGCCTCCGGCGCGGAAGCGGGAGAAATCCTGGAAGCAGGCTGCAGGGCAGCCTGGGCTGGGGCGGAGCATACCAAGGATCTGATCGCTACTAAGGGACGGGCAAGCTACGTGGGAGAACGGGGCCTGGGCCACCAGGATCCGGGAGCAACTTCCTTCTCCTTTATGCTGGAGGTTGTGAAGGACGCCGTGGCCGGTTCCGATACGGCAGAAGAATAATTTCCTGAAGGAGGACACCGGTGGTTGGAATTGTAATCGTATCACACAGTGAAAAACTGGCTGAAAGCGTAGTGGAGCTGACAGCCATGATGGCCCCGTCGGCTGCAATTGCGGCGGCGGGAGGCTTGGAGGACGGCAGCTTCGGAACAAGCTTTGACAGAATCCGGAATGCCATTGAGCAGGTATATTCGGAGGACGGAGTCATTGTGCTGATGGATATGGGAAGCGCGGTCATGACAACGGAGATGGTTCTGGAAATGATGGAGGGACGGAAAATTGCCATGGCAGACTGTCCTTTGGTGGAAGGAGCCGTGACGGCTACCGTAAGCGCAGTGAGCGGAACGGATTTTAACGGGATTCTGGAGGAGCTGAACGGCGTAAGAGATATGAGAAAACTGTAAATCCGGTCACAGAGAAAGCCGGATAGGAAACAGAAAGCGGCGGACTGCGGAGACGATGTCTCCGGCAGCTCCGCCGCTTTTTATGACAGGGGCGAGATCAGAACATTATCCGCAGTTCTTTTCTGCTGTCTGCAGCTCTTTTTTTAAGTTTTTGTGAGCGGTGGCCAGCATCAGCTTGATGCGGTTCAGCTGGTTTACTTCGCTGGCGCCCGGGTCATAGTCCACGGCAATAATATTTGCCTTGGGATACTGCCGGCGCAGCTCCTTGATTACGCCTTTGCCTACAATGTGGTTGGGCAGGCAGCCGAAGGGCTGGGTGCATACGATGTTTTCCACTCCGGAATGGATCAGCTCCAGCATTTCTCCGGTGAGGAACCAGCCCTCGCCGGTCTGGTTGCCCAGGGAGACGAAATCCTTGGCCATATCCGCCAGCTTATCGATTTTGGCCTGCGGAGTGAAATGACGGCTGGCCTCCAGTTCTTTTCTGGCGGTTTTCCGGAAATACTCCAGCAGAGAGATACCCATATTGCACAGCCTTGCAGTGGAACGCTTGCCTCCCAGATGGTCTGCCTTGAAATTGCTGTTGTAGAAGCAGTACAGCAGGAAATCCATCAGATCGGGCATAACGGCCTCGGCTCCCTCCGACTCCAGCAGCTCCACGATGTGGTTGTTGGCCAGGGGGGAGAACTTCACCAGAATCTCTCCCACGATGCCGACCTTAGGCTTTTTGATGTCCAGGCGGGGCAGATTGTCAAAGTCTCTGATGATTCCCTTTACGTTCCTGCCGAACTCCATCATGGACGGATTCCGCTTGGAAAGGGAGCGGATGCAGCGCTCCCGCCAGCGGGCGTGAAGCGCGTCGGCAGCTCCGGGTTCCTTTTCATAGGGCCTGGTGGCATACAGAACTCTCATAAAAATATCGCCGTATACCACTGCCTGCATGGCCTTTGTAAGCATGAGCGGGGTGATGGAAAAGCCCGGGTTGGTCTCCATGCCGTTGGCGTTGACGGAAATCACGGGGATCTGACTCATTCCTGCTTTTTCCAGGGCCCGGCGGATAAAACCGATATAGTTGGAGGCCCGGCAGCCGCCGCCGGTCTGGCTCATGATCACAGCCGTGTGGTCCAGGTCGTATTTGCCGGACAGCAGGGCGTCCATGATCTGACCGATAACGATCAGAGACGGATAGCAGGCGTCATTGTTGACATATTTCAGTCCCATATCCACCGCATTCCGGTTGTGGTTCTGGAGAACCTCCAGCCTGTAGCCGAAGGAGCGGATGGCCGGCTCGATCAGCTCAAAATGAATGGGAGACATCTGGGGACAGAGAAGGGTGTAGTCCTTCTTCATATCCTTGGTAAACAGGGTGCGGTTGTAGGAACTGGAGATTACCTTCCGTTCAATGTGTTTCTGATCCCGCACTCTCAGAGAGGAAATCAGGGAACGGATACGGATTCTGGCCGCTCCCAGGTTATTGACCTCATCGATTTTCAGCACCGTATAGCTTTTGCCGGAATGGGTCAGAATATCGCTGACCTGGTCGGTAGTGACGGCATCCAGACCGCAGCCGAAGGAATTCAGCTGGATCAGGTTGAGAAAATCGGAATTTTTTACCACCTCGGCGGCGCGGTACAGGCGGCTGTGATACATCCACTGGTCTGTGACGATCAGAGGCCGGTCCGGGTTGCCCAGATGGGAAACGGAGTCCTCCGTAAGCACGGCAAAGCCGTAGGAGGTAATCAGTTCGGGAATGCCGTGGTTGATCTCCGGATCTACGTGATAGGGCCGTCCGGCCAGTACGATGCCCTGCTTGTGGTTTTCCTTTAAGTAGGCGATTACCTCTTCGCCCTTTTTCTCCATGTCTTCCCGGGACTGGAGAAGCTCTGCCCACGCTTTGTCTGCGGCTGCGGCGGTTTCTGCCTCGGGAATGGAGAACTCGGTTCTGAAGAATTCCTTCAGCTGGGCTGTCAGAATCTCCTTATTGGTGAAGGCCATAAAAGGATTGAGGAATCGGATGTCCTTTTCCTTGAGCTCTTCCATGTTGTTTTTAATGTTTTCCGCGTAGGAGGTGACCATGGGGCAGTTAAAGTGATTGCCCGCCTCCGGCGTCTCATTCCTCTCATAGGGAATGCAGGGGTAGAAAATGGTCTTGATATTCTGGGCGATAAGCCAGGATATATGACCGTGGACCAGCTTGGCCGGATAACATTCCGACTCACTGGGGATGGACTCGATGCCCAGCTCGTAAAGCTGCTTGGTGGACTGGGGAGACAATACGGCAGAAAATCCCAGCTCCCGGAACAATACGGCCCAGAAGGGGTAGTTCTCATACATATTCAGCACCCGGGGAATTCCGATGGGACCTCTGGGAGCCTCGTCTGCAGTGAGGGGCTCATAGTCAAACATCCGATGATATTTGTAATCAAACAGGTTGGGAATGTCCTTGGTGGTTTTTTCCTTGCCCAGACCGCGCTCGCACCGGTTTCCGCTGACATAGTGGCGGCCGCCGCCGAACTGGTTGACGGTCAGTACGCAGCTGTTGGTGCAGCCTCTGCAGCGGGAGATGGTGGTGGAGTATTTCAGGCCAAGGATCTTTTCCATAGGCAGCATGGTGCTTCCCTTGGCGGCGTCATAGCGTTCTCTGGCGATCAGCGCAGCTCCGAAGGCACCCATGATGCC
>CALWEP010000188.1 GCA_944377325.1 uncultured Lachnospiraceae bacterium | reverse complement strand
CATCGTTCGTTTTGAGAGAAAGGGCAGAGACAAAAAGCAGGTTTCTGTATATCCGAGAACAATCAGCGAATAATCTTTGAGGCTTCATACAGACTGAGTATGAAGCCTTTTTTTGAAATTACAGATTTGGACTGCAGAAGGAATTGGTGAAATTATGTTTGCTGACAGAGCGAAAATATTTATTAAATCCGGCAAGGGAGGCGACGGACACGTCAGCTTCCGCAGAGAGCTTTATGTGCCGGCAGGCGGCCCTGACGGCGGGAACGGGGGCAAGGGCGGAGACATTATTTTTGAAGTGGACGACGGCCTGAATACCCTGACCGATTTCCGGCAGGTGAGAAAGTATGTGGCCCAGAGCGGAGAACCGGGCGGCAAGCGCCGCTGTGCGGGGAAGAGCGCTGAGGACTTGATCATAAAGGTTCCGGAAGGAACGGTGATTAAAGATTTTGAATCCGGCAAGGTAATCGCCGATATGTCCGGAGACAATCGTCGGGAAGTGATCTTAAAGGGCGGAAAGGGCGGCCTGGGAAATATGAACTATGCCACCTCCACCATGCAGGCTCCCAAATATGCTCAGCCGGGCCAGCCGGGCCAGGAACTGTGGGTTCAGCTGGAACTGAAGGTAATTGCCGACGTAGGTCTGGTGGGATTCCCCAACGTGGGAAAATCCACGCTGATCTCCCGGGTGAGCAATGCAAAGCCGAAGGTGGCCAACTACCATTTCACTACTCTGGATCCCCATCTGGGCGTGGTGGATCTGGACGAAGGAAAGGGCTTTGTCATGGCGGATATTCCCGGACTGATTGAAGGCGCTTCTCAGGGTGTGGGATTGGGCTATGACTTCCTGCGTCACATTGAACGGACCAAGGTTCTTGTTCATGTGGTGGATGCGGCTTCCACAGAAGGAAGAGATCCGGTTGCGGATATTAAAGCCATCTGCCATGAGCTGGAGGAATACAATCCGGAGCTTCTGAAACGTCCGCAGCTGATCGCCGCCAATAAGATCGACTGCATTTTCACAGATGAGGGAGAGGAAAATCCGGTAGACCGTCTCCGCAGAGAGTTTGAGCCGGAGATCCCTGTATATCCCATTTCCGGCGTGACCGGACAGGGAATCCGGGAGCTGCTGTACGCGGTTTATGAGAAGCTTCAGACCGTGGACCAGGCTCCGGTGATTTTTGAGAAAGAATTTGATACGGAGACCCTCCGCAATACGGAGAACCTTCCCTATACCGTGGAAGTGACGGACGGTGTCTACGTAGTTGAAGGACCGAGGATTGAAAAAATGCTCGGTTATACCAATCTGGAGTCAGAAAAGGGCTTTGTATTCTTCCAGAACTTCCTGCGGGAGAACGGAATTCTGGAGAAGCTGGAGGAACTGGGAATCCAGGAGGGAGATACAGTGCGGATGTACGGACTGGAATTTGATTATTACAAATAAGGAGGAAACCAATGACAAGCAAGCAGAGAGCCTACTTAAAGGGCCTTGCCATGAACCTGGATTCCATCTTTCAGATCGGAAAGGGAAGTGTGACTCCGGAGCTGACTGCCGCCGTGGCGGAAGCTCTGGAAGCCAGAGAGCTGATTAAGCTGACTGTGCTGAAAAATTGCCTGGATGACAGCAATTCCATCGCTCAGGTTCTGGCAGAACGGACCCGCTCTGAAGTGGTACAGGTCATCGGAAAGAAGATTGTGCTGTATAAACAGGCAAAGGACGAGAAGAAAAGGAAGATTGAGCTTCCGTAAACGATTCTTTCTGAAATGAGGCGGATATGAAAAATATCGGAATTATGGGAGGTACGTTTGATCCGATTCACAACGGCCACATTGCGGTGGGAAAGCAGGCTTACAAAGAATACGGGCTGGACGAGATCTGGTTTATGCCTTCCGGCCGCCCTCCCCACAAAACGGATCATACGGTGACCAGCGCGGAAGACCGCTGTGAAATGACCCGGCTGGCTATAAAGGAAGAACCTTATTTTCGTTTCTCAGATTTTGAAGCGCGCCGGGAAGGAAACACGTATACGGCCCAGACGTTAAAACTGTTGACAGAGAATTATCCGGACTGCCGGTTTTTCTTTATTATCGGTGCGGATTCATTATATGAACTGGAAAGCTGGTACAGACCGGAAGAAGTGCTTCATATGGCAGTGATTCTGGTGGCTGGAAGAGAGTATCCGGAAGCGAAGAGAAGTCTGGAAGGACAGATTTCCTATCTCAGGGACAAGTACCAGGGAGAGATTTTTCCCCTTCATCTGAGAGAAATGGATGTGGCTTCCGTCCACCTGAGAGAAATGGCCGCCGAGGGAGCGGATTTAAGCCCGTATCTGCCGGCGGCAGTGTGGGAGTATATTCAGACTCATGATTTATACGGAAGAAGGAAGGATTGAAAGGCTATGAACGAGCAGATTCCTTATTTCAGACAGCGTCTGCAGGAAAAGCTTCCGCCCATGCGCTATGAGCATTCGCTGGGAGTTTCCTATACGGCCATGGCTCTTGCCATGCGCTATGGCTGTGATCTGGACCAGGCGGAGACGGCCGGTCTTCTCCATGACTGTGCCAAGCATTACAGCGATGGAGAGATCATTAAAAAATGCAGAAAGCACGAAATTGAACTGAGCGAGGCCGAACTGAAGGCCCCTGCCGTGCTGCATGCGAAGTACGGAGAATGGCTGGCAAAGCATCGGTACGGAGTAAATGATCCGGAGATTCTGTCTGCGATCCGCTGGCACACCACCGGTCACGCCGGAATGACGGATCTGGAAAAGATTATTTATATTGCGGACTACATCGAGCCCAGAAGGGATAAGGCGCCGGATCTGCCTGCCATGAGAAGGCTGGCGTTTCAGGATCTGGACCGGACTATGTATGAAATGCTGGATGGAACGCTGAAATACCTGAAGAAAAAGGGCGGGAGCGTAGATCCCATGACAGAAGAAGCCTATGAATATTTCAAAAAAGTGATGGAAGCCGGCAAAGAAGCCGGGAAAGGGGAATCAACCGTATGAATGACTCAAAAGAAATGGTAAGACTGGCGGTCTCCGCTCTGGAAGACAAAAAGGGCGAGGACATTAAGGTTATAGATATCCATGACGTCTCCGTACTGGCAGATTACTTTATCATCGCAGACGGAAGCAATGCCAGCCAGGTTCAGGCTATGGCTGACAACGTGGAGGAGGTTCTGGGAAAGGCCGGTTATATCTGCAGACAGATCGAAGGCTACCAGAATGCCGGCTGGATCCTGATGGATTACGGCGATGTGATCATCCATGCCTTTTCCAGAGACGATCGTCTGTTCTATGATCTGGAGAGAATCTGGAGAGACGGAAAGACCATTGTGGATCTTTCCGAACTGTAAAGAGAATATAGAGAAAACGAGATCCCGCAGGCTGCTGAAAACGCACGCTGCGGGATCTCCGCATTTCATGATGTGCCGTAAACGCATGGGACGTACGGGAACTGGGAAAGACGGATAAGAAGACGGCTGCGAAAGGCCGCTGCAAAACGGGTGAAAAATCATCTGCAAAGCAGCGGCCGTTTTCTATGGCAGACGGTTTGCTTTGCCTTGCAGCTTCCCGAAAATTATTCCATAATGCGGAAAATGCCGATCACCTTTCCCAGGATCTGGATGCTGTCGGAAAAAATGGGCTCCATGGAGTCATTCTCCGGCTGAAGCCGAAAACGGTCTTTTTCTTTGTAAAATGTTTTGACGGTGGCGGAATCATCCAGAAGAGCGACCACCTTATCTCCGTTTTCCGCCGTATTCTGAATACGCACGATGACTTTGTCCCCGTTGAGAATACCGGCGTTAATCATACTGTCGCCCTTTACTTCCAGCATAAAAATGTCGGCATTGGGAAGAACGTCGGCCGGAATGGGGAAGTAATCGGAAATATTCTCTTCGGCCAGAATGGGCTGTCCCGCCGCTACGGTACCGATAAGGGGAACGTTGACCAGTTCCCGCCTGACGGGGTTGAATTCCTCGTCAATGATCTCGATGGTCCTGGGTTTGGTAGGATCTCTGCGGATGTAGCCCTTTTCCTCCAGAGTCTCCAGATGGGAGTGAACGGAGGACGTGGATTTTAAATGGACTGCTTCGCAGATCTCCCTTACGGAAGGGGGATATCCCTTCTTCAATACACATTCTTTTATATATTCCAAAATCTCGGTCTGCTTTTCCGTAATCCGTTCCTGCCGCATAGCCGAACCTCCTCGAACTGATATTCTGGTTTTATAGTATCATATGTCCGCCGAAAAAGCAAACCTTTGTTCGAAAAAAATCGAAAACGCCATTGACAAACATATGTTCTGGATATATAATTCAGACATAAAGAACATATGTTCGCAAAAACGCGGATGGATTGGAAGGGTGTGGACGAATGAAGAAGTTTTATATTGTTCTGATGGTAGTGTTATTTGTTATGGGGGCAGTATTCGGATTCTGTCTGGACAACGTGCTGGCAAAGGACAGTGAGCCGGGTCCCCAGAGGTACTACAAAAGCGTCAGAATCGAACAGGGAGACAGCCTTTGGGGGCTGGCGGAGGAGTATGGCGGCAGCCAGATGCCTGCGGCGGAATATGTGAAGGAACTGCGGACCATGAACGGACTGACGTCAGATACGATACACTGGGGGCAGTATCTCACGGTGCTGTATTTTGAATAACGGGTCTTTCGGAAGTAATACCGAAAGCCGGGGGGGGTGCGGAAACGGAAATTTACTTTTGCATTTATATCGGATATAATGTTAGTTAGTGCTGAAGAAAATGAGAGCGCGGCGGGACATGAAAACAGCGGGATCAGATGCCTGACAAGGCGGAATGCGGACTTGCAGGAAAGCACTGAAAGGATTTGAGGGATTTTTATGAGCGAGCAGAGAGATAAAAAACCGATAAAACGAATATGTGCTGGTCTGTTGGCCCATGTGGATGCGGGAAAGACCACATTTTCCGAGCAGGTGCTGTACCGGATGGGAGTTCTGCGCCGCGTAGGAGGAGTAGACAGCGGAGATACCTTTCTGGATTGGAATGAGATAGAGCGTGAGCGGGGCATTACGGTGTTTTCCGAACAGGCGGTATTTCGGAACGGTGAAGATACGTACTATCTGATCGATACGCCGGGACATGCGGATTTTTCTGCGGAAATGGAGCGGGCCCTGGAAGCCATGGACTACGGAATCCTGATTATCAGCGGGACCGACGGGATTCAGGGGCATACGGAAACCATATGGAAGCTTCTGGAAAGATACGGAATCCCGGTATTTTTATTCATTAATAAACTGGACCGCGATACGGCAGATTATAATAAGGTTCTGAAGGAACTTAAGGAAAGATTTTCTCCGGATATCTGCGATATGTCTTTCTGGGGAGGCGAAGGGAGGATTCCCGAGGAACCGGTTGTGTATGCTTCGGAGGAGAGGGAGGAGATTCTGGAAACGTATTTGTCAGGGAACCTTACGGCGGAGGAGCTGGCGCAGGCATTGACCGTTCCGGTTAAAATGAGACGCTTGTTCCCCTGTATGGGAGGATCGGCGGCGGAGGGAGAGGGAATCGGCGAATTTATGAAGCTGTTTTTTGACCTTACCGTATCCGAGTTTCGGGAAGAAGGGCCGCTGCAGGGACGAGTGTATAAAATACGCCGGGATCCGCAGGGAGAGCGTCTGACTTTCTTAAAGCTTACCTCCGGCAGCCTGCAGGTAAAGGAAACGGTGGGTGAAGAGAAGATTCATCAGATTCGTATATACAGCGGAGCTCGTTATGTGGCGGTGCAGAAGGCTTGTGCAGGTGATTTGGCTGCGGTGACGGGTATTTCGTCACTGCAGGCGGGAGACCGGATCGGAGTGGCTTCTGAGCGCTCACAGAGGCATATCTGCCCGGCACTTCGGGCAAAAGTACTGTTTGATTCATCTGTTTCGGAAAAAACCATGCTTTCCGTATTTCGGCAGCTAGAGGAGGAAGATCCTTCGCTGGACGTAAAATGGGAGGAAGAGCTGGGGCAGCTTTCCGTAGGCATTCTGGGCAGGATTCAGCTGGAGGTTCTGGAAGATACGGTATGGAGACGGTTCGGATACCGGATTTCCTTCGGGGCTCCTCAGGTTCTCTATAAAGAAACCATAGCGGCCCCCGTGTACGGATACGGCCATTTTGAACCTCTTCGCCATTATGCGGAGGCGGTGATCCGCATGGAGCCAGGACCGCGTGGATCCGGTATTTCTTTTCGCAGCGAGTGCCACGTGGATCAGCTTCCGGCCAACTATCAGAGCCAGATCCGGAGTCATGTATTTGACCGCATTCACAGGGGAGTGCTGACGGGGGCGGAGCTGACGGATGTGGAGATTGTACTGACAGACGGAAAATTTCATATAAAGCATACGGAAGGGGGCGATTTCCGGGAAGCTCTTTACAGGGCGGTCCGCCAGGGGCTGATGAAAGCGGAGAGCATCCTGTTGGAGCCTTACTATGATTTCTCCTTTTTCGTTCCGGAAGAATGCATTGGCAGAGTTATGGCAGATATCAGCAAATATCACGGAGAATTTACGCCGGCTGAGATTTCCGCAGGCACAGCTGTGATCAATGGAAGCGGACCGGTATCGGAATTTATGAATTATGGGGAAGAACTGGCGGAGTTTACCGGCGGAAGAGGAACGGCTGGTCTGCGGTTTTCCGGCTACCGTCCATGTCACAATCAGGAGGAGATCATAAAAGAGAAGGGCTACTGTCCTGACAGCGACACGGAGCAGCCGTCTTATTCTGTTTTCTGCAGCAAAGGAGCGGCAGTGGCAGTGAATTGGCAGGAGGCAGAGGAGAAAATGCACTGCCTGAAAAAATAATTATTTTTCCCTCAGCCGTACGGCATTTCTGGCGCTGCGCCGCCGCTCATCCTCCAGGGCGGCATAGTGCTTTTTCGTGGTATTTACATCGGAGTGGCCCAGTACATCGGCCACCAGATAAATATCACCGGTTTCCCGGTACAGATTGGTGCCGTAGGTGCTTCTCAGCTTGTGCGGAGTGATTTTTTTCAGGGGAGTGACAAGCTTGGCGTATTTTTTCACAAGATTTTCCACACTTCTTACGGACATTCGTTTTTTCTGAAGAGAGAGAAAGAGAGCATCTTCATGTCCTTTTTCCGCAGAAACGGATTCCCGCTCCTCCAGATATGCCGTCAGAGCTTCTTCCACTTCATCGCCGAAATAAACAGTTACCTCTTTTCCTCCTTTCCGGTGAATCCGGATTCCTCCGTTTTTGAAATCAACGTCAGAAATATCCAAGCCCACGCATTCGGAGACACGGATTCCCGTGCCCAGCAGGAGAGTCAGGAGAGCCAGATCCCGGATCTTTGTCTTTTCATGAAAAGCTTTCTGCCTGTCAGTCAGAGCATCTCCCCGTTCCACCTCGTCCAGCAGTTCAGCCACCTCGTCAATGTCCAGGCGGATGATTTCCTTCTCATGAAGCTTGGGCATCCGCACCAGAGCGGCAGGGTTGGTTTTAATCTTTTCACTGCGGAAAAAATAGTTGTAAAAGCTTTTCAGGGAAGAAATCTTTCTCATAATTCCCCGTTCACGATTAATTACCCCTTGATTTTTGTCATTGAAGCGGTATTTTAAATATTCCATATATTCTTCCAGATCCGTCACGGTGAGCTGCTCCAGATGCTCCAGG
The DNA here is from genome assembly GCA_944377325.1 of uncultured Lachnospiraceae bacterium. Classification (GTDB taxonomy): domain Bacteria; phylum Bacillota; class Clostridia; order Lachnospirales; family Lachnospiraceae; genus Lachnoclostridium_A. The sequence goes on along the minus strand of CALWEP010000188.1, from coordinate 2,348 downwards.
GTGATCTGCCTTACGGAAAGGCGGGAGAGCTGAGGATTTTCTTTGTGGAGAAACTCAAAAAATATTTTCAGATCATAAGCGTAGGCGATCCGGGTTCTGGAAGAGGTGCGCGGTTCAATTCCCCTGAAAAAATCAGAGCAGAAGGGGGGAAGTTCTTTTATCAGTCCTCTCAGTCGGTTAATATTTTCAATATCCTTTTGCTCATGATAAGGAACATTTGCCATTTATTTCTCCTCCTTTTGCGGCCAGCCCGGAATGTTGCCTTCTAAAACAGCCCGGAACAGTCTGGATTTGACGCCGGGATTTTCCCGTTCTAACTGTTTGGTCAGGTTTTTCACATATTCCCGTTTAGTATGCCCGTCCATGGGACAGGGGTTCTTGCATACGGGAAGTTCATATTTTCGCTGAAAACCGATGACATCTGCTTCAGGCACCATCATCAGAGGGCGGATCACCGTCAGATCCATCCGATCCAGATAGGTGAAGGGAGAAAACGCATGGAAACGGCCTTCATAGATCAGAGACATAAGCATGGTTTCAATCAGATCCTCCCGGTGATGGGCGTAAGCCACTTTATTGCAGCCCAGTTCCTTGGCCTTTTCGTTAAGAGCCCCTTTTCTCATTTTTGCGCACAGGGAGCAGGGATTGCTTTCTTCGCGGACCTGAAAGAGTATATTTCCGATTTCTGTGGGAATAACGGTATAGGGAACAGAAAAATCGCTGCAGAGCCGTCGGATCGGCTCCAGATCCAAATTTCCCAGGCCCAGATCAACCGTAATAGCTGAGAGTTCAAAATGCTTCGGATAAAACCTCTGAAGGCCGTGAAGGGCATATAAAAGGGTCAGGCTGTCTTTTCCGCCGGAAATTCCTATGGCGATATGATCGCCGTCTTCAATCATATGATATTTGTCAAGGGCCTGACGGGTCAGGCTCATCAATCGCTGCAGATCCATAAATGTGAGAGTGCCGCCTTTCTATAGTTATTTATTTTTGATTTACAGTTTAAAAAGAAAAAAGCTCCGAAGCCCGGAAAACAAACGGTGATTCAGCAGGGAGAGTTCATAACAAACTATTCGTGAAAGAATAGTTTAACGAATAGTTTCCGCAATTTTCCCCATAAAACCGATTTAGACTGTTTTTTCGGTTTTATCCCAACGGTTTGGCGTTCCGGCGGCTTTTCGGTAATTATTGTATCATAATTGAATTTAAAGATAAAGGAACTATGAAAAGATAAAACTGACCTGCGACCGTTAGGAAAACCTGCAGCGATCTGAGGCCAGTTTTATTCTCTGTTTTTTATTTAGTTTAGTTACAGATCAGACTCCCGGTCCTGCTCCCGGCCCCTCCTGCGAAGGTTCTGGGCTGGGCCCGGAATTTTCCTGATCTGATGCTTCTCCGGCAGGTTCCTGGGGAGACTCTTTCTGGGCTTCCGTCTCCTTTTCTGCCGATTCTGCAGGAGCGGTATGGGAGTTTCCTCCGCCTGAAGAGTCAAGGCCGATTCCCGGACCTGCCGTATCCTCCTCAGCGGTCTCCTTCTCTTCTGCCAGGCTGTCTTCCAGAGATTCTATGGTTTCTTCCTCAGTGGATTCGGTGCTCTCCTGAGAGGATTCTTCCTCAGTTTCTTCTGTTTCAGGAGCAGCGGTGGTTTCGGCCGGAGCTTGGCTCTGAGGGGCCTTTCCCCCTCCGGTATTGGCTTCCGGAGCATTCTCTCCCACTTCCTTCAGACCGCTGTCTTCAGCAATCTTGTCGCTGATTTTCCGAACGGAGGCGGGGGCGGAATAAGATTCATCTCCGAACAAAAGCTGATGGAGCTGAACCACATTGCTTTCCAGAGTTGTGGGAATCACACAGTCCATTTTTCCGATTTTTTTCGTTTCCCTGGAGAATGGGAAGCCGGTAGTTTCTACAATCTGGTATTTGGTGATGTTTTTCGCCAGAGGGATCAGATCGTCGATTCCGAAATCTGTGGAGATCTGCGGAAGTACGGTGACCAGAATATTATTCAGCTCCGCGAAGCTGGCGTTCCGGGCTTTTTCCATGGCAAGACTGATGACCTTCCGCTGTCTGGCAGTTCGGTTAAAGTCCGTATCCATCAGCCTCAGTCTGGCATAGGCCACTGCCTGAACACCGTCCAGATGGTTCATGCCGGCACTCTTTAAATGTTGGGAAGGAATTCCGGTAGATTCAACGGTTTCCGTAATAAAGGAATTGATGTAGGCGAATTCCGCGTCGCTCAGTTCCAGATCGATGCCGCCCAGAATATTGATGGCATCAGCTACGGCTTTCCAGTTAAAGGTGGCATAATTGTCAAAGGTAATATCCAGATTTTCCTCCAGAGCGCTTACAGC
>CALWEP010000187.1 GCA_944377325.1 uncultured Lachnospiraceae bacterium | reverse complement strand
CGCCACAGACAGAATGGTCTGCCTCCTCTGCTCAATGCTGCTCATGAGAAAGCGCACCCGTTCCAGCTTTTCACGGAAATACTGCACCAGCTCCTGTTCTCCCGACTCTTTCATCATCTTCAGATAGTAGTCGTTGATCCGGTAGTTTTCCATCCAGGAATCATTCAGCTCCCCGTACCACTCCCCGTCCTCTTTCCGCAGGATAATGTCCGGAACAATATAAGCCGTCTTTTCCGTACCGAAGCCTGCCAGGGGCCGGGGATTCAGTTCCGCGATCTGGCTGATGCATTTGCGGACCCGAGCTGTGGGCAGCTTCATTCCTCTGGAGATCTCGCTGATCCTCCCTGCTGCCACAGCCTCCAGATAGCCGTCCACCATAGCCCAGAGCTCCGTATCTTCCAGTCCCAGCACCTGAATCTGTTTCAGCAGGCAGTGCTTCAGGTCCTGGGCAAAGATCCCGTAAGGCTCCAGCTGCCGCAGATCCTCCAGACATCTGGCCGCCTGGCCGCTGGTAATGCCGCAGGCGGCAGCCACCTCCTCCAACGGCGCGGAAAAGAATCCGTTGTCATCCAGACAGTCCGTCATATACTCCACAGCCGCCCACTCCCGTTTGGAATACCTGGAGCGGTCCAGCTGCCAGAGAATATAGTTTTTCACCGTATCCTTTTCCTGATCCGGAATATTGCCGTCATTCTTTTCATTCAGGTCCTCCCCGTGCTGATAAAAAGGAGTTCCCGCATACTCTCCGTCCAGCTCCTGAGTTTTTACGGGTCCCGGCTCCGTACCGGTATAATCCAGGACAGGGTTTTCCAGATACTCGTCGTAGAGCATTCGGTTCAGTTCTATGCTGTCCATAGCCAGAATCTCCAAAGACTGAATCTGGGACTGAGACAGCGTCTGCTTCTGCTCCAGCAGGGTTCCAAAGCCAACTTCCATACCATACCTCTTCTCTTGTACATACTGATCGCAACTGCTTCCTTATCTATATTATTGTAGCATTGCGGAAGTTTGATTTCAACCGCCGATCCCATTCCGCCTCACCGGTTTTCTTCCTGCGCCAGCTCCACTTTTTTCAGCTCCTGCCCCCAAAACGATGCGTAATCCCATGCCAGAGCCTCCAGCTCCTTTTCCCGCCCCGTTTCCTCCCACAGCGTCATGCGAATTTCCATTTCCCTGCCCCGCCGCCGGGAATTCCAGATTCCCGCCGCACGTCCGGAAATAAGAATCGCCCCCGGATTGGACACCGTCCTCCACAGCCTCCCCCACAGCTTTTTTTCCGGCAGGATCACCTGCCGGTCCCTCTGGTCCAAATAAGGGTCATGGGCTCCCAGCAGCAGAATCTCTCTCTCCGGGGCGGCAGCGTTCCGAAGGCGCTCCAGGTCCTCTTTCAGAATGTACCTTCGCTTCTTCCCTACGGCAACCGGCTCCATCTCTTTTTCCGCCGTCTTCCACAGCCGTCTGGCCTGGATTCCGGAACAGCCCAGCCACTGAGCCAGCTGATCCGGACCTGCCGGCCCGTAGCACCGGAGGAATTTCTTCACCAGCTTTTCCCCTCCGTTTTCATCCGGATCGAAAGCCGCGCCCACCCAGTTCTTATAAGAAGTGAAGGTCGGACTGTTTCCCTCCCTCTTTCCGAATACCACATATCCCTCGAAAGAACAGGGCCTGAGCAGAAAGGACACTGCCGCCCCTCCCACAGTCTGTCGGTCCGGGCTGCCGTACATGGACGGCTGTTCCCATTTTTCCCTCGCCTCCTCCGGCAGATTGGGAGCAATCCTGTCCGCAAGGAACTGATCCAAAGCCGCTTTGCTTACAATGGTGTTTCCGTCCAGCGCTCCCGACGCCTGTCTCACAAGAGCAAGAACCTGTTCAAATTCCAGTCCCAGAGCATCCAAAGCCAACCCGATCCCACCGGTATAGATCCAAGGTTCTTCCCCTGCCGGCACAAGGGATGACAGAAACGTCCCTTCTTCTCCCGCCGGAAAAACTACCGGAACACCTCGGAAGCTCCACGCCTGAAGCAGGGTTTTCTCCTCATTCAGCAGAGCCTCCATCCGTTCCCGGCCGCAGCCCGGAACCCTGACGTGAAGAGCGGTCTCCCATGCTCCCGGCGGGCTGTTCTGCAGGCCGCAGGCTCCGGCTGCAGCCGCAAGATCGTTCTCGCCATAGGCCCGATCCAAGTGATGGGACTGCAGGCGGAATCTGCGGATCCGTACCTCATCTGTCTCATAAACGGCTGTCCCCATGCCATCTCCCTCCTTCATGTCCTTTTCTCTATTATAGCTCATGGGCTTCCGCCGGAACAGAAAAATATGCCCCGGGTGATGAGCCTTCATTCACCCGGGGCATTCGATGAAAAATTTACCGATCTGATTTCAAAGTATATCTCAGCTTTTCCAGATCATAGGGCGTTGTCTGGTAAACGTAATAATTCAGCCAGTTGGAATACACGCAGTTGGAGTTGGCACGCCAGGTAAGCTCCGGTCTTCTGTCCGGATCGTCATCCGGATAATAGTTCAGAGGAACATCCGGATTTAAGTCCCTGCCCACGTCTCTGCGGTATTCCTGGTCCAGAGTCATCCTGTCATACTCGGAATGGCCGGTAATGAAAATTCTTCTTCCGCCGTCTCCTATGATCATATAGCTGCCGGCCTCCTCGCTGCGGGCCACTACCTGAAGCCTGGATTCCGCCGCAATGGCCTCCTCATCCACCCCCGTATACCGGGACTGGGGAACATAAAATACATCGTCCATTCCTCTGGCCAGCAGAACCTTCCGGTGAATCAGCTCATGACGGTAAACGCCGCTGAGCTTTTTATCCAGCATAATCTTCCGGATCCCGTAATGGTAGTACAGTCCGGCCTGAGCTCCCCAGCAGATATGGAAAGTACTGAACACATTGGTCTTGCTCCATTCCATGATCTCCTCCAGCTCCTGCCAGTAGTCCACTTCCTCAAAGGGCATCTGCTCCACCGGCGCTCCCGTAATGATCATTCCGTCAAACTTCCGTCCCCGGATTTCCCGGAAACGCTTGTAATACTTGTTCAGATGAGAAGCAGGAGTATTCTTGGACACGTAGCTTTCCACGCACATCAGGGTCACATCGATCTGCAGAGGGGTGTTGGACAGGGCGCGGAGCAGCTGGAGCTCCGTTTCCTCCTTGGTGGGCATCAGATTCAGAATCACAATATACAGAGGACGGATGTCCTGGGTCATGGCCCGGTGCTCATCCATCACAAATATGTTTTCATTTTCCAGTATGGCTTTAGCCGGCAGGTCGTTCTGTACTTTAATGGGCATAGTTCATTCTCCTTTTATTTCCGTTCTGTCATATTATTTGATAATAGCATAACAGAACCCGAGAATCAACCCGCCCGCTTCAGGAACTTCCCGCCGGACTGTTCTACCGCACAGCGGTAATCAGGGCCTCACAGCCGCCTTCTATCCTTACGGCTCCCGAGCCGGCAGGGAGGAACAGGCTGTCGCCCTTTCGGAAAGACATTTCCTCTCCTTCACAGAAAATTTTCCCTTCTCCCTCCAGCACAAGGATATGGGCAAAGGAGTCCTCCGAAACCAGACCTGACGCCTCCCTCATCACCATTCCGTCCAGATCCAGCCGGACTGCGGTAAAGTACTCGCAGCTGCCCAGACAGGGAGCCTTCCACTTTTTCTCCTTCGCGGGAATAAGGCTGGCCACATCGAGAGCTTTTTCCACATGAAGCTCTCTTCTTCTGCCGTTCCCGTCCGTCCTGCCGTAATCGTATACCCGATAGGTTACATTGGAATTCTGCTGGATCTCCGCAATCACAATTCCCTTTCCGATGGCGTGGATGGTTCCCGCTTCAATAAACAGCACATCCCCTCTGCGCACCGGCACCTTGTTCAGGATTTCCGGAAGAGTTTCCTCTTCAATTCTGCGCTTCAGCTCCTCCTTTTCCGTCTTTTCCGCAAGGCCGTAGTACAGAAAAGCTCCCTCTTCACAGTCGGCCACGTACCACATTTCCGTCTTTCCGTACTGTCCCTCCCGTACCAGAGCGTATTCGTCGTCCGGATGAACCTGTACGGACAGGCTCTCCCTGGCGTCGATCAGCTTGATCAGCACGGGAAAGTCCTGAAATTTCATGCAGTTCTTTCCCCAGATCTCCTTTCCCATCCGGTCCGTATATTCTTTCAGAGTCTTTCCCCGGAAGGGTCCGTCTGCGATCACTGACGGCCCGTCGGGATGGAAGGAAAGCTCCCAGGTTTCCGCCAGACGCTCCCCCTCATATTCTTTATGATAATCACGGATCAGCCGGGTGCCTCCCCACAGATAATCCTTGCAGGCAGGCTTCAGCTTTAAAACAGGCATTGCGTTTCCCTCCTTTTATTTCGCAAACCGCAGAGTCCTGATCTGGTTCGGCTCCAGACAGAGCTTCCCCGCTCCGGCCCCGCTCTCCTTCGTAATCTCGTCCAGCCAGGTCTCCCCTGTCTGCTTCAGGGAAGTAACCACTTCCATTTCCTGTTTCCTGCCGGTTTCATTGCAGCAGCGCAGCAGCAGTCCCTCTCCCTGCTCTTCCTTTTTCAGAACGGTTACGGTAACCTCCGGATTGTCCACTGCAAGCAGACTGTACACGTAGGGAGTCCGAACCTCCGGCTGATTCAGCTTCATGGCGTTGTAGGGCATTTTGTTGTAAGTGATCAGAGGCGTGGTATACTCTCTGGCTCTTCGGGCGCTGTGGGCGCAGTCGGCCGTAAAAGCAAATTCATAGGAATGAGTTCCCGGCATCTGAGAATCGGGAGTTTCCATGCGGATGCCTGACGGTCTTCCCGGCCTGCGGTACAGATTCTCCTTGCCCAGGACTCCCACGCAGCGGAATACCGTAAGAGCAATGGTCCTGAATTCCTCTCCCGTCAGCTCATACTCCCTCACGGAATTAGTCAGCACCGCCAGTCCTCTGTCATTTCCCTGGTGCACAAAGGACAGGAAGGGATAAATGGAATCCGGCCGCTCCGACCACCGCTCTTTTTCCCAGACTGCCATGGCCCCATCCTCCGCAGGCCGCGTGATGATCCCGAACTGATTGTCGCTTACGGACCGGTCTGTGCCTCTGTTGTTGGGGAACAGTACACGCACCCGGTGATCCTTTGCCTGATTGTTCACATCCATCTTTACGGAAATTACGGGGGAATTCTTTTTCAGCTCCACATGGAAAACGATATCCATCCTTCCGTCCGCAAGCCCCGCCTTTCTGCTGTCCAGGTCTTTCGGAATCCGCATGGAAAGGGATATTTCCGCCCGGTCCAGACAGCCTTCGCGGCTCACGGTGCACCTGGCTTTTTCTCCCTCGCTGGTCAGAATCCAGTCCTGCTCCAGCGGTGAATAGTCATAGCCGTCTCCGTCGTCGCTGCCGTCCTCCACCGTGAGTACGCCGGAATAGATCTCGCCGTTCTTTTTGTCCTCCACTGTGAGCGTGCCGTTTTCCTCCACGCGGATCCGGTACCACTCATTCTCCAGTACCGGCTCCTCCGGACCATCCGCCTGCGGCTGCTCTTCTGTCCGGTCAGTTTCCTGAATCAGGTATGCCCGATATCCCATGGCCGGGAATGTGTCCTCCAGGGCTATCTCATAGCGGACGAAGGGGTCGTAATTGCCGTAGTGAACGATCTGACGGTCAATCAGGCCCGGATCCACAATTTCCCGGTGCAGGATCCGGAAGGGAACGGCTCTCCCCGTTTCGTTCCTCAGTTCGAAGTGCTTCATCCTTGTAATGATTTCTCCCTTCGCCACCTCTTTTCTCTCATAGGGAAGGGTATTGAATACCGTCAGCTTATCCAGAGCTTCTTCACAGCTCATGGCATCGGTGATCTTTCTCATATAAAACCGGATCAGACCGTCCGCCCGCTCCTCCGCCAGGAAGAACCGATCCGCAATGGCCCGATGTACCTTGTCGCTGCAGCAGCAGCCGATGGAATCGTGGGCATGGTTCTTTAACAGCTCTTTCCAAATCGCTTCCAGAAGGCCGTGATGATAGGCAAAGCCAAGGCTGTAGGCCATGGACGCCAGCGGCTCCAGAAGATTGGTCACTTTATTTTCAATTCTGGTATTGGCCGCTTTTAAATCCGCCCTGGAGGAGTAAATGCTTCTGTGCACCCGCATATATTTCCCGTCCAGAAATTCTCCCCGAAGCACGTCATGATCCGGGCAGGCCTCGATCTCTTCAAACAGCTCCTCATACCGGCCAAGGACCGTTTTTCTGCCGGGATAGCACCTCTCAATGGCTTTCATCACGGAAAAAATGTTTTTCTGCACCGGCATCTGGTCATGGCCGTTGGGCAGAAGGATATGGTCTGTGGTAGCTCCCCGGTCCAGAACCGGCAGATACTTATCCATCCGCTCCTTCAGCGCCTCTTCCTCCTCCGGCAGATATTTTCCGATGGCGTAGCCCAAAGGCATGAGCTGTACCATCACTTCGGCCCCGTCGTCTCCCTTCCAGACAAATTCCGTTTTTGATGTGCCCATCCGCTCCGACGTTCCTCTCCAGAAAATGGAGCGCCGGATTCCGAAACCGTTCAGGATCTGAGGCATTCTGGAAGACTGGCCGAAGGAATCGGGAAGATAGCCGATCATCATTCTGGGACCGAAAGCTTCACAGTCCAGTTTTCCGTAAAGAAGGTTTCTGACAATGGATTCTCCTCCCACCACCATTTCGTCCGTCTGGGTATACCAGGGGCCGATGATCAGCCGGCCGGCCCGGATCAGGCGCTCCAGTCTCTCCCTGCTCTCCGGTTTTACGGATAAATAGTCTTCCAGCACAGCCGTCTGACCGTCCAGCACAAAGCAGGGATAGTCGGGATCGGTCTCCAGCATGGTCATGACCTCCTCCATATCATTCACCAGCAGGATCTTTGATTCCTCCGCCGTAAAATACCACTCTCTGTCCCAGTGAAAATGCGGGACCACATGAATCTGATTCGCCATGCTCTCTCCTCCTATTTTTCCGCCTTCTTCTGTCTGCTGCGCTTATCTTTTCTCAGAAGCACCAGGCCTGCCGCCGATACTGCCGCCCCTGCCACTGCTGCGAAAAACCACACGGCCGCATTGGCCATTCCTCCCAGACCGTCCTTTAACAGGAACAGGGAAAAGATTCCCGCTCCCGGTACATCCAGACCGATTCCCGTGCTTCCGATTACGGCTCCCGTCACAGCCGAGCCCAGGCAGAGGGGAAGAATCACCCGAACCGGATCGGCCATCATAAAGGGAATGGCTCCCTCCGTAATCCCCGCCAGCACCAGAATCCAGGTGGAATCTCCGATTTCTCTTTCTTCCTTCGTATAAAGTCCCTTGAATATCTTGGTGGCTGCCGTAATGGCAAAGCCGGATACCATTTTCACGGACGCAAAAGCCGCATAAGGCATCAGAATTCCTTCCGCCATGGCTCCCACGCAGAAGGTGTAGGCCGCCTTGTTCACCGGGCCTCCCAGGTCAAAGGACACCATGATTCCCAGAACGGCCCCCAGCAGAGCTCCGTTGGTTCCGCTCATGGAGCCCAGGAACTGAATGAGGGACTGATTCAGCCACGCCACCGGCTTTCCCACGATCAGAAAGATCACAATTCCCACCATCACCGTACTCAGCACCGGATAAACCCAGAAGGAGACGAAACCTGCCAGGGTTCCCCTGGCCGGAATGGCCCTGCGCAGAAATCTTACGCTGTATCCGGCCGCCAGGCCTCCCAGCATTCCGCAGAGGAAGCCGCCTCCGATCAGGTTGGCCGCAATACCGGCTGCAAAACCGGGTGCCAGAGCCGTCTTATCCGCCAGGGAATAAGCCATATATGCGGAAAGAACGGGAATCATAATGGTGCCCAGCATTCCCCCTCCCATCTGTTTAAAGGACCAGAGCCAGGAGGATTCCGCCGCCATCAGCTCCTGAAGCCCGAAGCCCTGGGCCAGGAGAACCGCAAAGGCGTTGATCATGCCTCCGGCCACAATGAGAGGGATAATGTAGGAAATTCCGGTAAGAACCGATTTCTTTACGTCTCCCCAGACACTCTCCTTCCGCTCCTCTTCCTCACCCGCATACTCCGATCTGCCTTCCTTCTCCGCCTTCTCCAGAGCCGCCCGAATCACTGCCTTTCCGTCCTTAATGGGAGCGGCTACCTTCGTTCTGTATATGGGAAGGTGAGAAAAACGCTCCTCTTCCTTCACCGCTACCTCCACGGCGAAAATCGCTGCGTCCGCCTCTTTCAGATGAGCCGCCGTATGCCGTCCTTCCACTCCGTTGGCGCCCTGTTTTTCCACATAGACCTTCACGCCCATCTCTTCTCCCGCTTTTGCCAGAGCCTCCGCCGCCATATAGGTATGGGCAATTCCTGCGGGACAGGCCGTCACGGCCACAATCGTTTTGGAATAAACCTTTTTCTCTTCCGGCTCCTCTTTTTTCTCTTCAATATCCAGACACCGGTATAAATCATCTGCCGTTTCCGCCTTCTTCAGTCTGTCCAGAAACGCGCTGTCCTGCGCCTTGGTCATCAGCTCTCCCAGCAGCTCCAGATGGGCGTCCCCTGCAGCTGCCTTTGGAATCGCCAGCAGAAACACCAGCGTTACCTGATTGTCCTCTTCCAGACTCTCCCAGTCCTCCACCGGCTTTTTCATTCTGGCAATCGCAACGGCCGCCTCTTTCACCGCGTCGCTCTTTCCGTGGGGAATGGCAATCCCCTCTGCGATCCCCGTTTCCGACATCGCCTCCCGCTCCATCACCGCCTGCCTGAATTCCTCCTCCGACCGGATCTTGCCCTCCCGGTAAAGTTTTCCGATGAGGAAATCGATGACTTCCTGCTTTGCTGTCAAATCACAGTCCACAGCGATAAGATTTCTGTTTGTCACCTGTCTTAAATTCATAACCCTGTCCTTTCCCTTCCGAATTTTTCCGTTCTCTGGTCAACCATGTCTGTATTATAGCACCCCCTTTCCCCCCGATGGGATTTTGGAAAAATGTCCACAAAAAAACGGCCGGATGTGTACAAATACACACCCGACCGGGCCGTTTTTATTCATATCTCCTCCAGAACACCTCGCTGAGCAGTCTCACCAGCACCATCAGACCGGTGCGGTCCGTCACGTTATAGCCCTGGACCATCCTGGTCTCCCCCCAGAAATACAGGTTGTACCGGGCCGCTCTGGCCAGAGGATTGTCGCTCATGTGCGTAATGCTGATCACGTTCATGCCGATCTCCCGCCCTCGTTCCGCCAGCCTCACCAGGCGCTCATTCTCCCCTCTGGCACTGATGACAATCAGGGCATCCGTACTGCTTCCGTGCTCCACCGCGTAGATCATGTCATGGATCTGCTGGTAATACTGCACCTTATAGTCGATGCACCGGAGGTTTTTCCCCAAAAGCTCGCAGAAGTAGGTGGAATCTCCCACACCGGCGAAAATACAGCAGGAGGCCTTTCTCATAATGGACGCCGCCGTTTCCAGCTGAGACTCGTCAATAATGTCCAGGGTGCGGACCACGTTTCCCGGCAGCAGTTCCATCAGCTGCCTGCTCAAAGTCTTGCCCTGAGGCCTGGCCTCGTTCTGCACCGCAAATTTCAGCTCCGCAAAGCCGCTGTAGCCCAGCTTTTTGGACAGCCTCATCACCGAATTCGGCGCAATATACAGCTCCTTTGCCATCTTCTGGATCGAAAGCAGCCGGATCTCATCCCGGTGCTTCCGTATGTAATCCACAATATCGTCTTCCGTATCGTTCAGCTGCAGCTCGATTTCCAGAACTCTTTCATCAAATGTCATATTATTTTTCATCTTCTCTTCTCCCGCTGCTTCCCAGACAGCCCTATCCCGGCAAATTTCCTCCGTTTTTTCTGCCGGGCTTCGAATTTTCTTGTGCCTGTCCCGATCTTTTGCTATACTAGGCCTTATATTTT
>CALWEP010000186.1 GCA_944377325.1 uncultured Lachnospiraceae bacterium | reverse complement strand
AAGCTGGCAAACTGTCGAAAGGGAACATGGAGAGCAGCAGAAATGCTGAACACCGTGCTTACCAAGACAATAATAGTGGACGGACTCGGATATCCCGATATGACTGCCCACTATCTGAAAGTACGTGGAGACTATTGAACCGCGTAGTACCGAACGGTACGCTACGGGGTGTGGAAGGGGAGGGTCAAATCTCCCCTATCCGATCGCACAGGCGGTTCCGGCCGAAACAGATTCTGAAGAAGGCCGGAAGAAAAATTCAGAATCCTTCATTTGTTCGGCACAGAGGCTCTGTGCTATAAAGGGGAAGAGAGGGATCGTCAGACCCCGGAAAAAGAGAAGAAATGGAGGAACGGAAAAGTGAAAAAGAGCGGCAGACAAAAGCTTCTTTTGGCGCTGGCAGCTGTTCTGACCCTGTCATCAGGCTGCGTGCCCCCGATCAAAGGAAACAGGGAGACCGTACGGACAGAGGCCGGACAGGAGGCGGCCGGGCAGCGGGCCGGAGACGGGGAGAAGGAGGTCCCCGCCGAGGGAGACAAACTCTGCGGGTTCACCGTGGAAGCTGTTTGGGAAAACAGGGAGCTGGGCGGAGATCTGATCAGCTTTGCCCATGAAAGAAGCGGGGCGCGGCTGCTGTATGTGAAAAATGATGATCCGGAGCTTGCATTTTCCGTAAGCTACCACACTCCGTATGTGGATGAAACGGACGCCAATCATATTTTCGAACACGCCATTATGGCTGCTTCGGAGAAATATCCCAGCAGCGATCTGTTCTTTGATATGGCGGCAAAAAGCTATAACACCTTTCTCAACGCGTTTACCTACGATACGTTTACAGCTTATCCCCTGAGCACTGAGAGTGAGGAACAGCTGCTGAAGCTTATGGATGCCTATCTGAGCTGCATGATTGCCCCCGATATTCTGAAAAATGAAAATATTTTCCGAAGGGAGGCGCTCCGCTATGAGCTGGAGGGACTGGAAAAGGACATCCGCATGGCGGGGACGGTCTATGCGGAGGACTTCGGAAAACTGACGGATGTGGCGGAAGAGGCGAAGAACAACGTGGCGGACGCTCTGTTTCCGGGGCAGTACGCCTCCAACATGATCGGAAGAGCTCATCGCAACTACAGGGATCTGAGCTATGAAGACGTGCGGACCGCTTATGACAGATGGTATCACTTTGACAACAGCCTGTTTTTTCTTTACGGAGACATGGATTATGAAAGGGTTCTGGACTTTCTGGACCGGGAGTACCTCTCCAAGGCAGAAAAGGCCGGAACGGATCTCTCCCCTTACTTAGACGGGCCGTCGGAAGACGGTTTTGCGGAGAGCACGGTGTACGCGCCGGCCTACCGGGGAGATAAGGAGGAGAACGTATCTCAGATCGATTACGCTTTCAGCCTGGAGAAGGAGGACTGGAAAGACCTGCTGGCATGGAATCTGCTGGCCCGGACCATGAATGAGGCAAATACTCCTTTTGATGAGGAGCTGAACAGACAGGGGATCGACAATCAGACGGAGGTTTTCGTGAATCTGTACAGTGCCAAGCCCTATCTTACGTTTCGCCTGTATTATGCCCGGCCGGAGCAGGGGCAGGCGTTTAGAAAGGCGGTGGAGAAGACCCTTTCCCGGATCGCCGGGAGAGGCATAGGAAGGAAGAGCCTGGAGCAGACCGTAAGGAAGACGGAGATGGAAAAGTGCCTGGTCCGCGACCGGGGCAGCATAGGAGTGGGGCTGTTTCCGGATGTGGTTAATTACTGGACCCATACGGGGAAGCTGGACTACTTCCGCCTTTCGGAACAGGTGCTGAATCAGTTAAAGAGGGACAGAAGCCAGAGAACCGTTCGGAAACTGGCAAAGAGCCTGAAAAGATCCGGGCGGAGCGCTCTGGTGACCACCGTTCCCCGCCCCGGCATGGCAGAAGAGCTTCTGGAGGAACGGGACCGTTATCTGGCGGAAATGAAGGCATCCATGACGAAGGAGGAGCGGGAACAGCTGATTCGGGATACGGAGGAGTTCCGGAAATGGAATGAGACGAAGGTGTCCAACAGCGATTTCATCATCGATCCGGAGGAAGTACCGGAAAGAAAGACGGCGGCCTATACCAGGTCCGAAAAAGACGGGATCACCTATTACATGGCGCCTGCGAAGATTGAGAAGGCGGGCTCCTACAGCCTGTATTTTGATACCGGGGCATTTACCAATGAGGAGCTCCATGATCTGGAGCTTTACAAATTCCTTCTGGGAAATCTGCCTACGGACCAATACGGAGAAGAGGAGCTGTTTGACCGGAATGAAACGTATCTTTACGGCCTTTCTTTTTCCAACGCTTATCCGGAGAAAGGACGGCCCGTGACCGCCGTATCCTGGAAGGGGCTGACGGAGGACTATGAGGACTCTCTTGCCCTGCTTCTGGACATGATGAATCATACGGACTTTTCCGACGGAGAACGGATTCGGGAGATCCTGGCCAGGTACGGGGATGACTTTGACCGCTCCCGGAGCAGCGAGCCGGTGAAGGTGGCCCAGGCGCTGGCGGGCGCGGTCATGAGTACATATGCCTATAAAGAGGCCTGCGAGGGGCAGGAGTTTTACCGTTATCTGGAGGAGACGAAACGGCGGCTGGAGCTGGATGAGACTTACGGAGCCATTCTTCGGGAACGTCTGGACCGGACGGCCCGGAAGCTGATGCAGAGAGGGGGACTGGTATTTGCCTGCGCCGCCCCGGAAGAAGATCTGGAACGGATCCGAAGCATAACGGAGGAGTATGCGGGAAAACTGCCGATCCGTGAAAGAGGTCCGGTCCGCTTTGTTTTTCCGGAAAGGGGAGGAAGAACCGCGGCAGCGGTGGAAAGTCCGGATCAGTGTACGGTTGTGGCGGCGGACGCCTACGGACAGCCGGATTTTCAAGGAAGGTACGTGCCCTTTCTCATGGCGGTTTCCGACCAGTACCTGGTGCCGGTGATCCGGTTCCGCATGGGAGCCTACAGCAGCGGAGCCAGTTTTGCGGCTTATTCCGGAGGCATAGCTGCCTACAGCGTCAATGACCCGAACGGGGCGGAAACGGTGGAAGCCCTGGAACGGATACCGGATGCGATGGCGGACATGGAGCTGACGGAGGAGGAGCTGAAAGGCTATATCCTGACGGCAATCGCTTCCTCCGGAACGGAGGAGGGCGTATTGAAGGGGCCCATGGCGGAGATGGAGTATGAAATTTTCGGAGGGGACGGCAGAAGAGCCAGAGAGGTGATCAATGACATGAAAAATGCTTCTCTTTCCGATCAGCAGGCAGCAGCCGAGGTTTTCCGCAAAATTTTTGAGGAGGCAGGAACAGCCACTGTGGGAAATGAGGCGGTGCTGCGGCTGGACCGGGAGAAGTATGACCGTTATATTAATCTGAAGGAAGCAGCAAATACAGAAGCATAAGCAAAGAATCGAGCCTCCGGCCTTCGCCGGGGGCTTTTCCTATAAAATACTTTCCATTTACCGCCATATTGTTGTATGATAAGGGTGCTGCTTGTCTGAAAGAAGCGGCATATGACGAAAAAAGTCATGACAGAAAAAAAAAAGAGCATTTATAATAAAAGGGAATGTTCAGAAAACAGCTGCCGGGACGGGAGCGGGAAAGGAGGATATTTTATGAATATAAATGTGAAGAAGGAAGGAACTATACTGAACCTTCAGCTGGAGGGAAGACTGGACACAGCTACGGCGCCGGAGCTGGAGGAGGTACTGAAGCGGGAAACGGAGGGGATCACGGAGCTCTGTCTGGATTTTAAGGATCTGGAGTACCTCTCCTCCGCAGGACTCCGCGTGATTCTGGGAGCCCAGAAGGTAATGAACCGCCAGGGAGAGATGGTGATCCGCCATGTGAACGAGGTGATTATGGAAGTATTTGAGATCACCGGATTCCTGGATATCCTCACCATTGAAAATGACTGAAAGGCAAGGCCTGAAAATGAAGATCGCTTATCTTGGAATCGATATGCTCTGCTCGGTTCTGGATGCCCTGCTCCGGGAGAACTGTGAGATCATGAAGATCTTCACCTGTCCTACGGACAATGTGACGGAGTTCAACACGAAGGTGACTGAGACGGCAGCGGACAGAGGGATTCCTCTGACCTTTGACCGGATCACCATGCAGGATCTGGAAGAACTGCGGGCCGCAGGCTGCGGGCTGGTGGTATGTGCCGGGTATTACTACCGTGTGCCCATTCTGGAGGGAATGCTCATGGTGAACGTCCACCCGTCCCCCCTTCCCGTAGGGCGGGGCGCCTGGCCCATGCCTCTGATTATCAAAAACAGGCTGCCTTTCGGAGGTGTGACCTTTCATAAGATGACGGAGGAATTTGACCGGGGAGATATTCTGATGAGGGAGGTCTTTCCCATTCGGGAGGATGAGACTCTGCAGACCTATATGGAGCGGCTGTCTGCCCTTGTGCCGGAAATGGCGGGCCGGCTGGTGAGAGAACTTCCCAGGCTTCTGAAAGAGGCGGTTCCCCAGGGAGAGGGAGATTACTGGCCCAATCCGGGGGAGGAAGAGTGGACGGTTACTCCGGAGATGGATGCGGAGGAGGCGGACCGGATTCTGAGGGCATTTTACGGATATGAGTGCATATACAGGACGAAATGGGAGAGAATCGAGCTGATCGGAGGACGGGCGGAAAAGGGAGAGCCGGAGGGCCATGTCTTTCCGGTGAAAGACGGTTATATCTGTGCGGAAAGGATCAGGATGCTGCGATGAATCAGAACACGAAGCCTATTTTGCTGGAGGATCGGCAGGCGGTTGAACGGCTGAGGGAGCAGTACGGGCATAAATGCTCCTCCCATGCCTTTTCGTCCATTTATCTTTGGAAGGAGGCCATGGGCTTGTCCCTTTTGCTTCAGCCGGATATGTATGCGGTGAAATGTATGCGGCAGGGAAAAAATGCCTGGTTTTTTCCCTGCGGTTCCAGAAAAGCCGTCCGGGAATTTCTGAAGGAGGGAATGAAGGAGCCGGATTTTACCCTGTGCTATATGCGCCCCGGGGATGTGAAATGGGTGAACCGCCAGTTCCCGGGAATCTGGGAATTCCGCCCCTGTCCGGAATCGGCGGAATACCTCTATGACGTTCAGGGGCACCGGGAGCTGAAGGGAAAAGCCTATGCAAACATGCGGACTCAGGTACATAAGGTGGAACGGGAGTATGATCCCCGCTCCCAGGTCATCGACCGGAGCAATCTGGGGGACGCTCTTTCCGTTTTGGAAGAATGGAGCCGGAGGCGGCAGGAGGAGGACCAGTGGGGGGCGGAATATGAAGATGTGGATGAAAAAGCTCTTCTGCTGAGAAAAAAGCTGGGCATATGGGGAGTGATCCTTTATCTGGGGGACCGGCCGGCAGCCGTAACCGCCGGCTTTTATCTGAACCGGGATATTTTTGACGTGGCTGTGGCAAAAAGCATTTCAACGGCTCAGGGAGTTTCTTATTACGGCAAGCGGGAGCTGTTCCGGCGGCTGTCCTGTCCGCTGATCAATATGGAAGAGGATCTGGGGATTCTGGGCCTGAAACGGATGAAAACAGGGATGCGGCCTGTGGAAATGAATGAAATGTGGGAAGGATGGCAGAGATGAAACAGTACAAAGACAGCTTTACGCCGCGGATGCTGAAGCGGCTGCTCATACCGTCGCTTTTGTCCTCCGCCGGTCTGGCTTTTGCCGACATGGCGGACGCCATTGTGGTCGGACAGAAGATGGGAGCGGTGGGACTGGCGGCCATCAGCTTAAGTCTGCCTCTTTATATGGTATACAACGTTTTCATGCACGGACTGGGACTGGGAGGAAGCGTGCGCTTTTCCCAGCTGATGGGAGAAGGAAAGAAGGAGGAGGCTGTCTGCTGCTATAACCGGGTGATGCAGGCAGGGGTTGTCCTGAGCGTGGTGATCGCCCTTCTGGTTAATCTGTTTCCCGGCCCGGTGCTGGGAATTTTGGGAACTGCTCCGGCGGACGGAGATCTGTACCTGGCCAGCAAAGGCTATGTGCAGGTGATTGCCCTGGGAGCCCCCCTGTTTTTTATTAACTATATGCTCAACTATTTCCTCAGAAATGACGGAAGCGAACGGCTGGCAAGCGCCGGGTTCCTGCTGGGAAATCTGACGGATATTGGGCTGAATGCAGTGTTTGTTCTCCGCCTCGGAATGGGAACGGAGGGGGCGGCTTTGGCCACCCTCATCGGGCTGGCGGTGGGAATCTTCTGCTATCTTCCCGGGGTGTTTTCCCCTACTCATTTTCTGCGCCCCGCCTTCTGCGGCCTGAATATGGAAGAGGTGTTTTCCTGTCTGAAAACGGGACTGGCCACATCTTCCCAGTATGTGTTTCAGATGCTATTTTTCCTCATAGCGAACAATGTGCTCATGGATCTGGCGGCGGAAAACGGAGTGGCTGTGTTTGACCTTCTGCAGAACGCTTCCTATCTGATTCTGTATTTGTACGAGGGAACGGCAAAGGCCATGCAGCCTCTCATCAGCACCTTTTACGGGGAGAAAAACAGCGGATCGGCAAGGTATACTCTCAGACTTGGGCTGATTCGGGGAATAGCGGCAGGAACCTTTGCCGCTCTGCTGATCTGCGTGTTCCCGGAAATGATCTGCAGAGTTTTCGGGCTGGAGGGAGAGGAACTGATCCGGCTGGGAACGCAGGCTCTTCACATCTACTGCGCGGGAACGGTCTTCGCCGGCATAAGCATTATGCTGGAGACCTATTTTCAGTCGTCGGGACAGGAGAAAAGCGCCTTTGTCATTGCGTTTCTCAGAGGCTGTGCCGTGCTTCTGCCCTGTACGGTACTGTTTTCTTTCCTTCCTCTGAACAGGTTCTGGTGGCTGTATCCTGCCACGGAAGCAGTTTCTCTGGGACTGTTCCTGATATGGAGAAAAGCATCGGGAATGGAGGAGAAAACCTTTGACCGGGAGCGGGTGTTCAGCAGGACCATCCGCAGCGGCAAGGAGGAGATGTCCGAAATCACGGAAGAGATTGAAGCGTTCTGCGGCCGGTGGAATGCTTCCGGAAAGCAGAAATATTTTGTGACCATGGCTGTGGAGGAGGTGTGCCTGGCCATCATTACCAGGGCCTTCGGAAAGGGAGAGGCCGGGGAAATTCAGGTGACGGTGGCTGCCCTGGAAAACGGAGATTTTGAGCTTCATATCAGGGACAACGCAGTGACCTTCAACCCCTTTTCGCTTCAGACCGCCAAGGTGGGAAAGGAAAAAGGAGTGGATATGGACGCTATGGGCATGCTGGTGATCCGCAGGCAGGCCAAGGATTTCTTTTATCGTCACTATCAGGGTTTTAATTCACTTATGATTCGTATCTGAGGTAGAAATTGTGAAAAAGATGAAAATGTCATTAAAAATAAAGGTGATTATTACGGTGCTGGCAGTGGCAGTGATCCTGGCGTTCTGCTCCGTGCTTGTCAGCTACAATATTTATTCGGAGACCATGGATACGCACTACGAGATGCTGACTATGGATCTGGCACGGACCACCGCCGCCATGGTGGACGGAGACACGGTCCGGGAGCTGACGGAGGATGTGGTGGAGATCTACCGGGAAGCGTGCGTTTCTGAGGACACGGCTCCGGACTTTGATTCCTTTACGGATGAGGATTGGGAGAATTACTATGAGTCCTTCCGGTCCGTAACGGATTCGGAAACTTACGGGGAGGTCCTGGACCGGCTTTCCAAAATCCGGGAGGAAAACCAGGTGCTGTCCATTTACCTGTGCTACATGGATATGCAGACGGGAAAAGCGATCTACATCATGGACGCCTCCGAACCGGGAGAGGCCTGTCTGGCGGGAGACTGCGACAATATTGAGCCGGACAATATGGCCCTTATGGAAGCGGGAGAGTATGAGTTCCCCGCCTATATAACCAACTATGAAGAGTACGGATGGCTCTGCTCCGCCGCCGCTCCTGTGGAGGACGGCAGCGGCCAAGTGGCGGTCAACGCCTATGTGGATATTTCCATGAACGATGTGATGAAGGACCGCCACGATTTCCTGGTCCGCCTGCTCAGCGTTCTGGCGGCGGCAACCGTAGCCCTGATCCTTCTGCTGGTATACGTGATTTCCGTGGCTGTGGTCCGCCCCATCAACCGGCTGGCAGCGGCAGCGGACGGATTTGTGTCGGATACGGAGGAAAACAGAGAGGGAGGCTCGGCCATTTCCCAGCTTCGGATCCGGACGGGAGACGAGATCGAGAATCTGGCCAATTCCATTCAGCGGATGGAAAAGGACATCAATTCCTACATCCGGAACCTTTCCCGGGTGACTGCGGAAAAAGAGAGGATCGGCGCGGAGCTGGACGTGGCGGCCAAGATTCAGGCGGATATGCTTCCCTGCATCTTCCCGGCCTTCCCGGCCAGACACGAATTTGACATCCGGGCGGCCATGACTCCCGCCAAAGAGGTGGGAGGAGATTTCTATGACTTTTTCCTGGTGGATGACGATCACCTGGCTCTGGTAATCGCGGACGTATCGGGAAAAGGCGTTCCTGCGGCCCTGTTTATGGTGATTGCCAAGACTCTGATCAAGAATGCGGCCCAGACGGGACTTTCTCCCAAAGCCGCCCTGGAAAAGGTGAACAATCAGCTGTGTGAGAACAATGAAGCGGAGATGTTCGTCACGGTCTGGCTGGGAATCTATGAGATTTCCACAGGAAAGCTGACGGCAGCCAACGCGGGCCACGAATATCCGGCTATCCGCAGGAAAAACGGGGAGTTTGAGCTTTATAAGGACCGCCACGGCTTTGTGCTGGCCGGCATGGAAAATACCCGCTACAAGGAATACGAGCTTTGGCTGGAGCCGGGAGAAACGCTGTTTGTCTACACAGACGGCGTGGCGGAGGCAACGGACGGAGAGTCCCGCCTGTACGGCACGGATCGGATGCTTCAGGCGCTCAACCAGAATCCGGACGGCATTCCGGAGGAGCTGCTCGCCGCCGTTCAGCAGGATATCGACCGCTTTGTGGGAGACGCTCCCCAGTTTGACGATATTACCATGCTGTCTCTTCAGAGAAAGGACGAGACGGCTGACCGTATGAAAAAGCTGAAGACAGAGGCCCGGCTGGAAAATATGAGAGAGATCACCGAATTTTTTGAAAAGGAGTTGAGCAGCTGCGGCGCTCCGGCCTCCGCGATCGCTCAGGTGAATATTGTGGCGGACGAGGTCTTCTCCAATATCGTTCACTACAGCGGAGCCACTTCGGTGACAGCGGGCTGCGAAACGTCGGAGGGAAAGGTGATTCTGCGTTTTGCCGACAACGGACGGCCCTACGATCCCACGAAAAAACCGGATCCGGACGTGAGCCTCTCTGCGGAAGAGCGGGAGATCGGCGGCCTGGGGATCTTTATGGTGAAGAAGACCATGGATCAGGTCCGCTATGAATATACGGACGGGTTCAACATTCTGACTCTGGAAAAGACCTGGAAACCGGAAAACAGAAAAGAATCCATGTGAAAAAGGCAGGCTGGCGTGTGAAAACATGACAGCCTGCTGTCCTGTTTTATGAGGTATTATAAAGAAGAACAGGGGGAAAGGGGAGGAAGGATGAAGATTGACAGACTGATCGGAATTCTGTCCGTGCTGCTGCAGAAGGACAGGACCACGGCTCCGGAGCTGGCGGAGAAGTTTGAGGTGTCCCGCCGCACCATCAGCCGGGATCTGGAAAAACTGTGCCCGGCAGGAATCCCCATTGTTACCGTACAGGGACAGAACGGAGGCATCTCCATAATGGAAGGCTCCGGGCTGGAC
>CALWEP010000185.1 GCA_944377325.1 uncultured Lachnospiraceae bacterium | reverse complement strand
TCCTCTTTCCATTTCCAGGCTTCCTTCAGAAAGCCTTCCCGGCCCAGGTCATGCTTGTCGATGCCCTCTTCCTTCAGCTTATTGATGACCTTTACCTCCGTGGCAATGGCCGCATGGTCCGTACCCGGCTGCCAGAGCGCTTCATATCCCTGCATTCTCTTGTACCGGATCAGAATATCCTGCATGGTATTGTCCAGGGCGTGGCCCATGTGAAGCTGTCCCGTCACGTTGGGAGGCGGCATTACGATGGTAAACGGCTTTTTCCCCTTTCTCTTTCCCTCCTCCGCGTCCGCGTGGAAATACTTTTTATCCAGCCATTTCTGATAAATTCGTCCCTCAATTTCCCCGGGTGCGTACGTCTTTTCCAGTTCTTTCATATTGTCTCCTTTTCTGTTTCCATAATCTTACATCTGCTTTCTTACGATCCGGTACTCGTCGTTGAGACGGTAGTAGGGACAGGCGAATTCCCTGCAGGCCAGAAAGCGGGCCATTTCATCCTCATCCAGCTCCGCCTCGCACACATAGTATCCCAGATCCTCATCATAGCTGTAATTTTCACAGGTCTCGCAGCTGCTAGTCTCTTTCCGGCAGGAAGTCTTTTTCTTCATGGGCGCTCCTCCTGATTCCTTCCCTGTCTGCCAGATAGGCCTCCAGGATCTTGTAGGCGATCTCGCTTCCCTGCAGCTTTTCCATGGCCTCCTCCACGGGAACCCAGATGGCGGAATCCACTTCCGTGGAAAGCTTCAGATCGGTCTTTTCCGCAAAGCCCACATAGCCCAGCATCAGAAGCTCTTTCTTCTTCAGTGCGAAGGTTCTCACCCGGCTGATGGAATCCATCTTTACGCCGATTTCCTCCTCCACCTCGCGGAAGGCCGTCTCCTCTGCCGTCTCCCCGGGCTTGATATAGCCGGCCACCAGAACATAATTATTCTCCATAATATAATCCTGGCGGAGCAGAGCCGCCTCCTCAAATTCGTTGACCACCAGAGTGATGATGCAGGGCGACGGGTGTTCATACCAGGCAATATCGCAGCCGTCGCAGAACGGCACCTCTCCTTCATCCCACATTTTCCGCATTCTCAGCTTTTTTCCGCATTCAGGACAAAATTTGTATAGCATAGCCTCTCCTTTTCCTAAAATAAAAAACCCTTTGCGCACAGTATATGCGCAAAGGGCGAATCATCGCGGTACCACCTTTGTTCCGCCGTTTTTATGCGGCGATCTCTTTGGTCCTTTAACGGGGACGATCCGGGCCCGGCTGGCTGCGGCAGAACCGCAGGTTCACCGTCCGGCTCCGAAGCTACCTTCAGCTTTCCCTTCCCTGGACGCCTTCCAGCCTGCGGGCAATCCTCTCTGTCGGGGTCTGAAAACCTACTCCTCTTCTTCACTGCCTGTATTTTATCCTTCCCCTATCATATATAGTTTGGCAGGGTTTGTCAAGTCTTGAAGTCCGCCTTCCCGTCAGATTCCTTCAGGAAGAGAAAGGCCGAACTGCTCCGTCAGAACCGCTGCCGCCGCAGGAGACAGAAATGCCGGCAGGGTCGGTCCCAGATGAATGTTCTTCACTCCCAGATAAAGCAGAGCCAGAAGAACAATCACCGCCTTCTGTTCATACCAGGCAATGTTGTAGGTAATGGGAAGCTGATTGATATCCTCCAGGCCAAAGGCCTCCTTCAGCTTCAGGGCGATCAGGGCAAGAGAATAGGAATCGTTGCACTGCCCCGCATCCAGCACTCTGGGAATGCCCCCGATGTCTCCCAGGTTCAGCTTGTTGTAGCGGTATTTGGCGCAGCCGGCGGTGAGGATCATGCTGTCCCCCGGAAGGCTTTCGGCAAATTTCGTATAGTATTCTCTGGAGCGGCTCCTGCCGTCGCAGCCGGCCATCACCACAAACTCCCTGATGGCGCCGCTCTTTACTGCCTCCACAATCTGATCCGCCAAAGCCGTCACCTGATTGTGGGCAAAGCCGCCGACAATCTCTCCCTTTTCCAGCTCTTCGGGCGGATCGCAGCGCTTTGCGTGCTCGATCAGAGCGGAGAAATCCTTCTTCTCTCCCGGCTCTCCCGGAATATGAACGCAGCCCGGATAGCCTGCGGCTCCCGTTGTGTAAACCCGGTCCCTGTAGCTTTCCTTGGGAGGCACCAGGCAGTTGGTGGTGAGCAGCACCGGTCCGTGAAATGCCTCAAATTCTTCCCTCTGCTTCCACCAGGCATTGCCGTAATTCCCTGCAAAGTGGGAGTATTTCTTAAAGGCCGGATAGTAGTGCGCCGGCAGCATCTCCGAATGGGTATACACGTCCACTCCCGTTCCTTCCGTCTGCTCCAGGAGCATTTCCAGATCCTTCAGATCATGGCCGGAGATAAGAATGGCCGGGTTGTTCCGCACTCCCAGGTTCACTCTGGTGATTTCCGGGCTGCCGTAAGCCTTTGTGTTGGCTCCGTCCAGCAGAGCCATGGCGTCCACGCCGTATTTCCCCGCCTCCAGCGCCAGTCCCAGAAGAGCCTCCGTCCCCTGAGAATCATCCAGGGTGGCTGCCAGAGCCTTCTGCAGGAATGCGTCTATGGCTTCCTCCCGCTCTCCCAGGACCTCCGCGTGATTCAGATAAGCGGCCATTCCTTTCAGGCCGTAGGTAAGGAGCTCCCTTAAGCTGCGCAGGTCCTCATCTTCCGTAGCCAGAACTCCCGCTCCCGGATGAACCGTCTCTTCCTCCGCCCAGAGCGCTGCTTCGCACAAAAGTCCTTTCCGCCCTGCTTCTCTCAGTACCGGTTGGGAATCCAGCAGCTCTTTCTTGACCCTCTGCGTCTTTCTGATACGCTCCGCGATCTTCTCGTCATCAAAATTGGCGTTGGTAATGGTGACAAACAGGTTGTCCCTCACCATCCGATTCAGCTCTTTCCCTGCGGATTCCCCGCCGCTCCTCATCACCGTCAGCAGCCAGGCCAGTCCCTTCGTGCTGTAGACCAGCACGTCCTGAAGTCCGGATGTGGACGGCTTCTTTCCGCATACGCCCGCTGCCGTGCAGCCGCTGCAGCCTGCCGTCTCCTGACACTGGTAGCAAAACATTTTATGTGGATTCATCCTTAATCTCCTCTCTGTTGTCTGTTTCTTATGATGGATTCACTATAACAGATCGGAGAAAGCAATTCTGTTGGATTTCCAACATTATTCGGATTTTTTTCCTTCTGTCCGGTAAATGTAGGCAGCCATCACCACCGTCGCGGGAACGCTGAGCACAACGCCGAAGCTGCCGGACAGCCCCTGCATTACGGCAATTCCCATAGTGTTGGAGTTGATTACCTGAAGGAACGGCAGATCGTAAGCATAATTCATCACCAGCATGGAAAGGCTGGTTCCGGCAAATGCCAGAATCAGGGTATTGGAATCCGTTCCCATCATATCCCGCCCCACCCGCATGCCGGCGACCATCAGCTCCAGGCGGCTGATATGGGGATTCTGTTCGCAGATCTCCTGCATGGAACTGGAAATGGACATGGCCACGTCCATCACTGCTCCCAGGGCGCTGATAAGAAGGCCGGAAAACAGCAGTCCGCCTACCTGGATGTCATTGACCTGCTGCAGGGTCATCAGGCTCTCAATATCCGATACGTTCCATCCGGTGATCCCTGTCAGGGCGGAAAAAGCGGAAGCCGCCGCCCCGGCTATGATCACTCCGGCCACCGTACCCAGAGTAGCGGCTGCCGTCTTTCCGGACAGTCCGCCGATGAGGACCATGGTCACCAGAGTGGTAATCACACAGATAAACACCGAGACCCAGAACGGGGAATACCCCAGATATACCAGAGGCAGGTAAATATAGATAATGGAAACAAAGGTAAAGATCAGCCCCAGCGCTCCCCGCACTCCCTTCCGGCCGCCTACCAGGCAGAGGGCCAAAATGTACAGAGCGGCAAAGCCGATGATGATCTCTTTTCTGTCCATGGAATAAACGCTGGTGATCACCGTCTCCCCTGCTACGCTTTGGAGCACCACTACCCTCATCCCCACTTTGCAGGCCGCTCCGAACAGATATCCGGAATTGCTGGTGGTAATCAGGTCCTCCCCCTGCCGTTCCCCGCTGGTCATGTGGACCGCTACGGTCTGCTGTCCTACGCGGGAACCGTCTTCCTGAAGATTATCCTGAAGGATCTCCGTCACCACGCCGGTCTCAAAAGTCTGTCCCGTACGGTTCACCAGTTCTGTCCTGGTAACGCCGTTCAGGCGGGCAATCAGCCCGCCTGCAGCTGCCAGGATCAGAACCGCAGTCACGATTTTAAACAGATGGGTTCTGATTCGTTCTGTCATGGCACTTATCTTCCTGTCGTCTTATGAATGGTAAAGGTCTGATCGATGGTCTCCACTGCGCCGGAGTCTGTGATCTGATACGTGGTGATGCTGAAATCATCCTGATCCATATCGATCACGGAATAGCTGGGCAGCCAGTTCTGGCTCCTGTTGGCAATGTAATCCTGCTGGGTGTTGGTCAGTTCATAATATTT
>CALWEP010000184.1 GCA_944377325.1 uncultured Lachnospiraceae bacterium | reverse complement strand
GATCCCGGATGAAAGAGAACGGGAAGAAGTGAGAAACCTTCTGGCCCAGTCCCATCTGAAGGTGTGCTACGGGGCTCAGCCCAGGCTTTTGGGACCGAAGCTCAATCCCAATGATCTGGATGAAGAGGGAAGAAAGCGGGCGGAGGCCACTCTGATGGAAGCCATTGATGAGGCGGAATATTTGGGGGCAGGGGGAATCGCTTTCCTG
This sequence comes from uncultured Lachnospiraceae bacterium, assembly GCA_944377325.1. Classification (GTDB taxonomy): domain Bacteria; phylum Bacillota; class Clostridia; order Lachnospirales; family Lachnospiraceae; genus Lachnoclostridium_A. The sequence goes on along the minus strand of CALWEP010000184.1, from coordinate 4,322 downwards.
GCCGGAAAATGGGAGGAGGCTTCGAAAGATAAGGCCTATGCCCAGCTTCTGAAGACCACGGGAAATCTGTGCGATTATGCGGCTCAGAAGGCAATGACGGTAGAGCTGGAGGTATTTGACTATGACATGGACAAGGCGGCGCTGATCGGTCCGGCTCCCTACGCAGCCCGGTTTGCTGCGGATATGCGTATGAAGCACAGCAATTTCGGCCTGCTGGTGGATCTGTCTCATTTTCCCACCACCTATGAGACTTCCCGGTTTGTGATCCGGACGCTTCGCCCTTACATTACCCACCTTCATTTCGGAAATGCGGTGGTAAAGAAGGGATGCGAGGCCTATGGGGATCAGCATCCCCGGTTCGGCTTTCCGGAAAGCGCCAACGATGTGGAGGAACTGAGGGATTTTCTTCAGGTGCTGAAGGAGGAGGGGTTCTTCTGCCCGGAAAATCCTTATGTGCTTTCCATGGAGGTAAAACCCTGGAAGGATGAAGAGGCGGATATTGTCATGGCAAACACGAAACGGGTGCTGAACCGGGCGTGGGCGCTGGTAGAGGACTGACGGAAGAAAAGGAGGCATCCAATTTGAAGATCGTAATACTGGACGGATATACGGAAAATCCCGGAGATTTAAGCTGGGACGGGTTCCGGGAGCTGGGGGAGCTGACCGTATACGACAGAACCCCGTCTGAGCTGGCGGCAGAGAGGATTGGCGACAGTGATATTGTTTATACGAACAAAACGCCCATTACCAGAGAAGTGCTGGAGCAATGTCCCGGGATCCGGTTTATCGGTACACTGGCCACCGGATATAACGTGGTGGATATTCAGGCGGCGGCTGAGCGGTCCATTCCCGTGTGCAATGTGCCCGGATACGGAACGGCAGCAGTGGCGCAGTTTACCATAGGCCTGCTGCTGGAGCTGTGCCATCATATCGGGGCTCATTCTCAGAGCGTGAAGGCGGGGGAATGGAGCTCCTGCCCGGATTTCTGCTATTGGAAATTTCCTCAGACGGAGCTGGCGGGAAAGACCATGGGGATTGTGGGCTTCGGAAGCATCGGACGGGAAGTGGGACGTCTGGCTCAGGCCTTCGGAATGAAGGTGCTGGCCTATTCCAGAACGAGAAGAGAGGAATATGAAACGGAGAACTGCCGCTACGCATCCCTGGATGAGCTGCTGGCCGCTTCCGATGTGATCAGCCTGCACTGCCCGTTGTTTCCGGAAACGGAAAGGATGATCAACCGAGAGACCATGGGAAAGATGAAGGACGGAGTGCTGCTGATCAATACGGCCAGAGGTCAGCTGATTGCGGAAGAGGACCTGGCAGACGCTTTAAACAGCGGAAAAATCGGAGGCGCTGCCCTGGATGTGGCCGCAAAAGAACCGATTGCCGGGGATAATCCTCTGCTGACTGCAGAGAATATTATTCTGACCCCTCATATTGCCTGGGCGCCGAAGGAGAGCCGGCAGCGGCTGATGGATATTGCCGTGGGAAATCTGAAGGCATTTGCTGAAGGCAGTCCGGTGAACGTGGTAAACGGCATAGGGAAATAGAAGGATTGCGAGGGGGAAAAGCAGTTCTCATCAAGGCAGATACGGAATGGAAGCAGGGATGAGACAGAAAGGACAGTTACACAATGGCAAAGCAATACATTAAAATACGCGGTGCCAATGAGCACAATCTGAAAAACGTATCCGTGGACATTCCCAGAAATGAGCTGGTGGTTCTCACCGGCCTTTCCGGTTCAGGAAAATCCTCTCTGGCGTTTGATACGATTTATGCGGAAGGACAGAGGCGCTACATGGAGTCTCTGTCCTCTTATGCCCGGCAGTTCCTGGGGCAGATGGAAAAACCGGATGTGGAAAATATTGAGGGACTTTCCCCGGCCATTTCCATCGATCAGAAATCTACCAACCGGAATCCCCGTTCCACAGTGGGAACCGTGACGGAAATCTATGATTATATGAGACTTCTCTATGCCAGAATCGGCATTCCCCACTGTCCCAAGTGTGGTCGTGAGATCAAGAGACAGACCGTGGATCAGATGGTGGATCAGATCCTGGCTCTGCCGGAGCGGTCCAGGATCCAGATCCTGGCTCCCGTGGTCCGGGGCAGAAAGGGAGAGCATGTCAAGGTGCTGGAACACGCAAAAAAAAGCGGCTTTGTCCGCGTGCGCATAGACGGCAGCCTTTATGAGCTTTCCGAAGAGATCAGGCTGGACAAAAACATCAAGCACAATATCGAAATTGTGGTGGACCGTCTGATTGTCCGGGATGGGATCCGGAAAAGACTGACGGATTCCATTGAGACGGCTCTGGGGCTGGCAGGAGGCCTGATGATGGTAGATCCCATGGACGGAACGGTGATCAATTTCAGCCAGAATTTTGCCTGCCCGGACTGCGGCATCAGCGTGGATGAGGTGGAGCCGCGGAGCTTTTCCTTCAATAATCCCTTCGGAGCCTGCCCGGATTGCTTCGGCCTGGGCTATAAGATGGAGTTTGACGAGGAACTGCTGATCCCGGATAAGACTCTGTCCATCAATCAGGGGGCTATTGCCGCCATGGGGTGGCAGTCCTGTACGGACAAGGGCAGCTTTACCAGAGCCATTCTGGACGCTCTGTGCAAAGAATACGGATTTGATCTGGATACGCCGTTTCAGGACTATCCCAAAGAAATTCACGATGTGCTGATCCACGGCACCGGCGGAAAAGAAGTGAAGGTCCGCTATAAAGGCCAGCGGGGAGAGGGAGTCTATGACGTGGCTTTTGAGGGGTTGATCCGGAATATGGACCGCCGGTACAGGGAGACTTTTTCCGACAGTATGAAGGCGGAGTATGAGACCTTCATGCGGATCACCCCCTGTCAGACCTGCGGCGGAAAGCGATTGAAGAAAGAATCTCTGGCGGTTACGGTGGGAGGCAAGAACATTTATGATGCCACAAATATGTCCATTGTGAAATTTCGGGAATTTATGGACGGCTTGGAGCTGACTCCCATGCAGCAGTCCATCGGAGACCAGATTCTGAAAGAGATCCGGGCCAGGATCAGCTTTCTGATCGACGTGGGATTGGATTATCTGTCTCTCACCAGAGCGACGGGAACTCTGTCCGGCGGAGAAGCCCAGAGAATCCGCCTGGCTACCCAGATCGGCTCCGGACTGGTGGGAGTGGCCTATATCCTGGACGAGCCCAGCATCGGTCTTCATCAGAGGGACAATGACAAGCTGCTGAAAACCCTCCTTCACCTGAGGGATCTGGGAAACAGCGTTTTGGTGGTGGAGCATGACGAGGATACCATGCTGGCTGCGGACTGCATCGTAGATATCGGTCCCGGAGCAGGAGAGCACGGCGGTCAGGTGGTGGCAGTGGGAACGGCCAAGCAGATCATGAAATGTAAGGATTCCATTACAGGGGCCTATCTCAGCGGAAAGATGAAAATTCCCGTGCCGAAGGAGAGAAGAAGTCCTACCGGCTGGCTGACCGTGCGGGGAGCGCAGGAAAACAATCTGAAAAATATTGACGTGGCTTTTCCGCTGGGAGTGATGACCTGCGTGACCGGCGTATCCGGCTCAGGAAAGTCTTCTCTGGTAAACGAGATCCTTTACAAATCCCTGGCCAAGCAGCTGAACCGGGCCAGGACGGTTCCCGGAAAGCACCGGACCATTGAGGGAGTGGAACAGCTTGACAAGATCATTGCCATTGATCAGTCTCCCATAGGAAGGACGCCCAGATCCAATCCGGCCACTTATACGGGAGTGTTTGATATGATCCGGGACCTGTTCGCATCTACCACGGACGCAAAGGAGCGGGGCTACAAAAAAGGCCGGTTCAGCTTTAATGTAAAAGGCGGCCGGTGCGAAGCCTGCAGCGGAGACGGAATTATCAAGATCGAGATGCATTTCCTGCCGGATGTGTACGTACCCTGTGAGGTATGCGGAGGAAAGCGGTACAACAGGGAGACCCTGGAGGTGAAATATAAGGGAAAGAGCATTTATGACGTGCTCAATATGACCGTGGAAGAGGCCATGAAATTCTTTGAAAATGTTCCCTCCATTTATCGGAAGATCGAGACCCTGAACAGCGTGGGCCTGTCCTACATTCGCCTGGGTCAGCCGTCCACGGAGCTGTCCGGCGGAGAAGCTCAGAGGATCAAGCTGGCTACGGAGCTGAGCAAGCGGGGAACGGGAAAGACCATCTATGTGCTGGATGAGCCCACCACCGGCCTGCATTTTGCGGATGTTCACAAGCTGGTGGACATTCTCCGCAAGCTGTCGGAGGGCGGAAATACGGTGATTGTGATCGAGCACAACCTGGATGTGATCAAAA
>CALWEP010000183.1 GCA_944377325.1 uncultured Lachnospiraceae bacterium | reverse complement strand
CTGGTTCGATTCCGGTTCTAGGCATGAATTTTCCTAATTTGTTCGAAGTTGGTGCGGGTGTAGTTCAATGGTAGAACACCAGCCTTCCAAGCTGGATACGTGGGTTCGATTCCCATCACCCGCTCTGAAAAGAAGCCGTGATCTTGCAGAAGATCCGGCTTCTTTTTTTGATCCTTCGCCGGAGCAGGATAACCACAGCCAAAATACTGTGATTTCAACAGCAAAATAACTGGACATTGCTCCTGATTTGGACTATAGTAGAGAGAAAAGACAGCTGCAAGGCGGACAGGAGGAAGAATATGGCAAAAAAGACAGTTACAGTGTTCCGGGGAGACGGCATCGGACCGGAGATCACAGATGCGGTGATCCGTGTTCTGGATGCGGCCGGAGCAGAGCTGGATTATGAAATCTATAATGTGGGAGAGGGAGAGTATGAGGCTCACGGAGCGCTGATTCCGGAGGAGGCGTTTGCATCTGTGGAGAGAAACCGGGTTCTGCTGAAATCGCCCATTACCACCCCGGTGGGAAGGGGATTCCGGTCGCTGAACGTATTTCTGCGGAAGAAATATGACCTCTACGCCAACATTCGTCCCGTAAAGAGCAGCCATGCGGTGAAGACGCCGTTTCAGGGAGTGGATATTGTGATTTTCCGGGAAAACACGGAGGACCTGTACGTGGGTGTGGAAGAGCAGATCGATCCGGATACGGTGCATGCCACAAAAATTATTACAAGGGGAGCCAGCAGGAGGATCTGCAGGGATGCGTTTGAGTATGCCAGGGCTCACGGCAGAAAAAAAGTGACCTGCGTTCACAAGGCCAATATCCTGAAGCTGTCCGACGGCCTGTTCCGGGACGTGTTCTATGAGGTCAGCGCAGAATATCCGGATATCCGGGCGGATGACAAGATCGTGGACAATGTGTCCATGCAGATGGTGATGAATCCTTGGCAGTTTGACGTGATGGTAATGCCGAATCTGTATGGAGACATGCTTTCCGATCTGGCCAGCGGACTGATCGGCGGCCTGGGCCTTTTGCCGTCCAGCAATCTGGGAGAAAACTACGCCATGTTCGAGGCGGTTCACGGCAGCGCGCCGGACATCGCCGGCAAGGGAATTGCCAATCCCACAGCCTTCTTATGGTCAGCCTGCATGATGCTGGAGTATGTGGGACAGAGAGAGTGTGCCGCCAAAATCCGCCGAAGTGTGGATCAGGTGCTGGAGGAGGGCGCATTCAACACTCCCGATATCGGCGGAACGGCAACTACGGAAGAATACGTAAATGAGATCATCCGGCTTCTTTAAGCCGGATTTTTTCAATAAAAAGTCCGGATCAAACCCGACGCCCATATCCGGGAACCGCCGGGGCCCGGCAGTCGGCGAGGTGTCTGCGGTTCTGTCTGCCGGGACAGGGGCCCGGGGCATAAAAAAGCGGAAGCCCTGAAAATTAAGACTTCCGCTGCAAATAAAAAAAGCGCGAGACGGGATTCGAACCCGCGACCCTCGCCTTGGCAAGGCGATACTCCACCACTGAGCCACTCGCGCATATGCTGTATTTTCATTCAGCAACAAACGTAGTATACTATAATCATCATGGATTTGTCAACAGTTTTTTATAAAAATCTGCAGCTTTCGGAAAGCGGCAGGAATAGATGAAAAAAGGTGAGGAAAGAAGGGTGCGTATGAGGGAGATGGAACAGCTTTCTCTGTTTGGAGGAGAAGAAAATCAGCCTCTGGCGGCCAGGCTGCGGCCGGAGACGCTGGAAGAATTTGCGGGTCAGACCCATCTGCTGGGACCGGGGAAGGTGCTCCGCAGGCTGATCGAAGGCGACCGGATATCGTCCATGATTTTTTGGGGACCTCCCGGCGTGGGAAAGACCACTCTGGCCAGAATTATCGCCAACAGGACGAAGGCCGCCTTTATCGATTTTTCGGCGGTGACCAGCGGAATCAAGGAAATCAGAACCGTTATGGAGCGGGCGGAGGCCAACCGAAGATGCGGGGAGAAGACCATTCTGTTTGTGGATGAGATCCACCGTTTCAATAAAGCTCAGCAGGATGCTTTCCTGCCGTTTGTGGAAAAGGGAAGCATTATTCTCATCGGAGCAACTACGGAAAATCCTTCCTTTGAGATCAACGGGGCTCTTCTTTCCCGCTGCCGCGTGTTTGTTCTTCGGGCGCTTACTGCCGGGGAGCTGACGGGGCTGCTGGAGAGGGCGCTGAGAGATCCCAGGGGCTTCGGCGGTCAGGCGGTCAGAATCTCTCCGGATATGCTGGAGTCCATCGCGCTCTTTGCCAACGGGGATGCCAGAGCCGCTCTCTCCACGTTGGAGATGGCTGTGCTGAACGGCGACCTGGATCGGGACGGGGTGCTGACCGTGCGGCCGGAGACTCTGGAGCAGTGTATTTCAAAAAAATCTCTGCTGTATGACAAAAAGGGAGAGGAGCATTACAATCTGATCTCGGCTCTTCATAAGTCCATGCGCAATTCCGACCCGGATGCGGCGGTTTACTGGCTGGCCCGGATGCTGGAGGCAGGAGAAGATCCCCTTTATGTGGCCAGAAGAGTGATACGGTTTGCCGGCGAAGATGTGGGACTGGCAGATCCGGAGGCGCTCCGTACGGCGGTGGACGCTTATCAGGCCTGCCATTTTCTGGGAATGCCGGAGTGCTCCGTTCATCTGACTCAGGCGGTGGTCCACATGTCCCTGGCGCCCAAGTCCAACGCGCTCTACGTGGCTTACGAGGAGGCAAAAAGGGACGCGGAAAAGCAGCTGGCGGAGCCGGTGCCTCTGGTGCTGAGAAATGCCCCCACCGGCCTGATGAGGGAGCTGGATTACGGAAAAGGCTATCAGTATGCTCATGACAGAGAGGAGAAGCTGACGGCCATGCGGTGTCTTCCCGATTCCCTGGCGGACAGAAGCTACTACCGCCCCTGGGGAGAGGGGAGAGAGAAGGAATGGAAAAAACGGCTGGAGCAGATCAAAAGCTGGAAAAAAGAACATTCCCCGCAGAATGAATGATTCTGCTCTCCGCCGGACATACTGGAAGCATGATGGTATGGAAAGAAATGAAACGGCTGACAGAAAATTTTCTAAAATGCGGCGTAGCAGGCTGGTGCATGGAGGTGATTTTCACCTCGGCGGAATCGGTAATCAGCGGGGACTGGAGGCTGATGGGCAGGACGTCCCTTCTCATGTTCCCCATTTATGGCCTGGGAGCGCTTTTAGGACCGATCGGAAGGCTGGCAGACTGGTGGATCGGGGACGGGAAGATCCGTCCGGCAGACCGGGCGGTGCGCCACGGGATGCTTTATATGGTGCTTATTTTCGCTGTGGAATACTCCACGGGGGCCTGGCTGACAGCCAGAGGAATCTGCCCCTGGGATTATTCCGGGCGGCACTCCAACGTCAACGGACTGATTCGTCTTGACTTTGCTCCGCTGTGGTTCGGAGCCGGACTGCTTTTCGAAAATTTAACAAAAAATAAGGCAGATTTCACAAAAAACCCCGGGACTTAGGCTTGTGTTCCTGGGGTCATTTTTATATAATTGTATAATAATGTGTAGGAGAGGACAAAAGAAAATGATTCGATTTATTTTGGTGGCGCTCAGCGTCATTCTGTTTCTGATAGTCAGTATTCCCCTGCTGGCGTTTGAGTGCCTGCTGGGGAAGAAGGACCCGGACAAGATGAGAAGACAGAGCCTGGCCGTCATACGGTTCATGTTCCGCTATCTGCTGGCGCTGGCAGGAGTAAAGGTGATCGTCAGGGGAAAGGAAAGGATTCCTGAGAACACATCCGTACTGTATGTGGGGAATCACAGAAGCTATTTCGATATCCTGGTGGGATATTCCACTGTGCCGGGGCTGACGGGCTTTGTGGCAAAGAAGGAAATGACCAGATATCCTCTTCTGAGAGACTGGATGAGGAATGTGAACTGCCTGTTTCTGGATCGGAAAAACATGAAGGAAGGGTTAAAGACCATTCTGGAAGGAATCGAGAAGGTGGAATCGGGCATCTCCGTCTGGATTTTCCCGGAGGGAACCAGAGGCCGGGGAGAGACGGAGCTGGATATGCTGGAGTTTAAGGAGGGCAGCCTGAAGATTGCGGAAAAGTCCGGACATCCGGTGGTTCCGGTGGCGATCACAGGCACGGCGGATGTGTTTGAGAAGCATATTCCGTTCATCCGACCGGCCCGGGTGATAATCGAATACGGATACCCCATCGATCTGAAGGCGCTGGAGCCGGCACTGAGAAAGCGCGCCGGAGGCCACACCAGGGATGTGATCCGGGAAATGCTTGAGAAACAGCTGGAGGAAAGAGAAACGTGGAAGTAAAAACATTGGATCTGCAGGAGATCAGAGGGCAGCTGGATGTGATCGACCGAGAGCTTCTGGCCCTTTATGAGAAACGGATGAAGCTGTGCGGAGAGGTGGCGGAATATAAGATCGCCACGGGAAAGCCCGTATATGACGGGGAGAGAGAAAAGCAGAAGCTGGATGCGGTGGCGGAAATGGCCGGCGAGGCCTGCCGTCAGGGAGCGGTGGAGCTGTTTTCCCAGATTATGACCATCAGCAGAAGGCTTCAGTACCGTCTGCTGGCGGAGAACGGAAAGGGAGTGGATACGGGCTTCGCTCCGGTGGAGGAAATTCCGGCGGAGGGCGTTCGTGTGGTGTATCAGGGAGTGGAAGGCGCTTACAGCCATCTGGCTTCTCTGGAATATTTCGGAGAGGACTGTGACCTGTTCCATGTCAAGACTTGGGAAGAGGCCATGCAGGCGGTGGAAGAGGGGAAGGCGGACTACGGAGTGCTGCCCATTGAAAATTCCTCCGCAGGAGCAGTGAGCGATAATTATGACCTGCTGATCAAATACCACAACTATATTGTGGGAGAAATCTTCCTGCCCGTAAGGCACGGGCTTTTGGGAGTGCCTGGAGGCACGGCGGAACAGATCCGCAGGGTCTATTCCCATCCGCAGGCACTGATGCAGTGTTCGGAGTTTTTGAACAGTCACAGGGAGTGGAGCCAGATCAGCGTGGAAAACACGGCTGTGGCGGCGAAGAAGGTGCTGGAGGAAAAAGATCCTTCCCAGGCAGCGGTGGCCAGCGAGGCGGCTGCCAGAATCTACGGACTGCAGGTCCTGGAGGAAGGGATCAATTATAATAAAAACAATGTGACCAGGTTTATTATCGTGGCGAAAACACCTGTTTACAGGAGAAATGCGGCGAAGGTGAGCCTGTGCTTCGAGCTGCCGCACAAGAGCGGAACTCTTTACAACATGCTCAGTCATTTTATCTACAACAACGTGAATATGCTGATGATTCAGTCCCGCCCCATTCCGGGAAGAAACTGGGAATACCGGTTTTTTGTGGACATTGAGGGCAGGCTGGACGATCCGGCGGTGAACAACGCTCTGAAGGGTGTGGCGGAGGAAGCGGCCCGCTTCCGGATCTTAGGCAGCTATTAAATGCGGGGAACAGGATTTTACGATCAGGGAGGTACAGGATTTGGCTGGAAAAATATTTGCGGCAATTGATATCGGCTCCTTTGAGCTGGAGCTGGGAATTTTTGAGATTTCGCCGGGAAACGGGATCAGAAGGATCGATCATGTGCGGGCGGCTCTTCCCCTGGGCAGCGATACCTATCAGACGGGAATGATCAGCTACAGGCGGGTGGAGGAGATGTGCGGAATCCTGGAGGATTTTGTGCGCATAGCCAACGGGTACCAGGCCGCCATGTGCCGCGCCTATGCTACCAGCGCCATGAGAGAGGCAAAGAACAACCGGATTGTGCTGGATCAGATCCGGGTCCGCACCGGACTGAAGGTGAAGATCATCAGCAACTCCGAGCAGAGGTTCCTGACCTATAAGGCCATTGCGGGAAAGGACGCCGGCTTCAGCCGGATGATCCAGAAGGGAACGGCTACGGTGGACGTAGGCTTCGGCGGCATGCAGATTTCCCTTTTTGACAAGGATTCCCTGGTCTCCACCCAGAACCTGCCTCTGGGAGTAATGCGCCTGAGGGGATTTCTCAACCGCGTGCAGAACGAGAGCCGGACAAGCCGGACGGAGCTGCTGGAGGAGATGGTGGACAATGAGATGCTCACCTTCCGGAAAATGTATTTAAAGGACAGAGAGATCAAAAACGTGATTGCCACGGGAAGTACGGTGATCCATCTTGCCAGGGGGTTTGACCGGGAAGCGCAGGGAGATCAGATTTCTGCTGAGGCTTATCGGAAATTCTATGAGAAGCTGGCGGCCATGAACCGGGGACAGAAAGAGGAACTGTTCGGCGTCAGCCCGGAATATGCGGCTCTGCTTCTTCCCAGCGCGGTGATCTATCAGCGGGCTCTGGCGATTACGGGAGCGGAAACTCTGTGGATTCCCGGGGTCTGCCTGCTGGACGGCATGGCTGCGGAGTACGGAGAAGAGACGAAGCTGGTGAAGTTCAAGCATGACTTCTCCGGCGATATTATCGCGGCCGCCAGAAATATGGCCAAGCGCTATAAATGCCACGGTCCTCACGTTCAGGCGACGGAAGGCTTCGCCCTGGATATTTTCGATGCCATGAAACGATACCACGGTATGGGAAAGCGGGAGAGACTGCTGCTGCAGCTGGCGGTATATCTTCACTCCTGCGGAAAATTCATCAGCGTGCGGGAGGCCAGCGACTGCGCCTACAATATCATTATGGGAACGGAGATCATCGGACTGTCCCACAGCGAACGTGAGACGGTGGCCAATGTGGTGCGCTTCAACCTCAAGCCTCTCCGCTATGAAGAGCTGGGGGAAAACAGCATGCTGGTGGCCAAACTGGTGGCCATTCTGCGCCTGGCCAATTCCATGGACAGGAGCCATAAGCAGAAGCTGACGGGAGCCAAGGTCAGCGTGAAGGACGGGACCCTTCTGGTGTCCACTTCCTATGAGGGTGATATTACTCTGGAGAGGATTGCTTTTGAACAGAAGGAAGAATTTTTCGAGGAAATATACGGCATACGTCCCGTTCTGAAACAGAAAAGGAGGATCAAGTAATGGCGGCGGAAGACATTTATACCAATCCGAAAAATTATGTAAACAGGGAACTGAGCTGGCTGGAGTTCAACTACCGGGTGCTCAGCGAGGCCAGGGATAAGAGTCTCCCCCTGTTTGAGCGGCTGAAGTTTCTGAGCATTACCGCATCCAATCTGGACGAGTTTTTCATGGTGCGGGTGGCGTCCCTGAAGGATATGGTCCATGCGGGCTATGAAAAGCCGGATATTGCCGGAATGAATCCTGCGCAGCAGCTGGAAAAGATCGCGGAAAAGACCCATGAGCTGGTGGGCCTTCAGTACTCCACCTACAGCCGCTCCCTGATCCCTGCCTTAAGGCAGCACGGACTTCGGGTAATTATGAGCCATGAGGAGCTGACCGAGGCGGAGGGCGCTTACGTGGACCGGTATTTCCGCGACAACGTATATCCGGTGCTCACTCCCATGGCTGTGGATTCTTCCAGACCCTTTCCTCTTGTGCGGAATAAAACCCTGAACATCGCCGCCCTGGTGAAGAAGAAGGACGGAGAGGACGATACTCTGGATTTCGCCATGGTTCAGGTTCCGGGAGTGCTTCCCCGTCTGGTGGAGATCCCGGAAGAGGGAGAAGGACGCGCGGTGATTCTTCTGGAGGAGATTATTGAAAGAAATATCCGGTCCCTTTTCCTGAATTATGATATTGTTACCGCCCATCCCTTCCGGATTATGAGAAACGCCGATTTCAACATTGACGAGGAGGAGGCGGAGGATCTGCTGGTGGAGATTCAGAAGCAGCTGAAGAAGCGCCAGTGGGGGGAGGTGATCCGCCTGGAGATCGACGAGAAGGTGGACAAACGGCTTTTAAAGATTCTGAAGCGGGAGCTGAAGATGGAAAATTCCTATATTTTCTTTATCAGCGGTCCTTTGGATCTGACCTTCCTGATGAAAATGTACGGAATGAACGGGTATGACGATTTAAAGGCTCCCAGGCATACGCCTCAGCCGATTCCGGCTCTGATGAATGACGATGATATTTTCACGAATATCAGAAACCATGATATTTTCCTTCATCATCCTTATCAGACCTTTGACCCGGTGGTGGATTTTATCAAAAAGGCCTCCAAGGATCCGGATGTGCTGGCCATCAAGCAGACCCTTTACCGGGTAAGCGGAAATTCTCCCATTATAGCGGCCCTGGCTGCGGCGGCGGACAACGGCAAGCAGGTGTCCGTGCTGGTGGAGCTGAAGGCCCGGTTTGACGAGGAGAACAACATTAACTGGGCGAAAACTCTGGAGAAGGCCGGCTGTCATGTGATCTACGGTCTGGTGGGCCTGAAGACCCACAGCAAGATCACTCTGGTGGTGCGCCGGGAAGAGGACGGCATCCGCCGCTACGTTCATCTGGGCACAGGCAACTACAATGATTCCACGGCTAAGCTCTATACGGACTGCGGCATCATGACCTGCAATCCCCTCATCGGAGAGGACGCCACCGCCGTATTCAATATGCTCTCCGGCTATTCTGAGCCTTTGGGATGGAATAAGCTGGTGCTGGCTCCTCTGTGGCTGAGAGGCAGGCTGCTGAAGCTGATCCGCAAAGAGACGGAGAACGCGAAAAAGGGTGAGAAGGCTCATATCATAGCGAAGATGAACTCTCTCTGCGACAAAGAGGTGATTGCCGCCCTGTATGAGGCGTCCTGCGCGGGAGTGGAGATCGAGCTGATCGTTCGGGGCATCTGCTGCCTGAAAGCGGGAGTGGAGGGGCTGAGCGAAAATATCCATGTGCGCTCCATAGTGGGAAATTTCCTGGAACACAGCCGAATTTTCTATTTTGAGAACGGAGGCAGACCTCAGCTCTATATGGCCAGCGCGGACTGGATGCCCAGAAACCTGGACAAGCGCGTGGAGATTATGTTCCCTGTGGAGGATCCGGAGATCCGCCGTCAGGTTCTTCATATTCTGGAGGTTCAGCTGGCGGACAACGTGAAGGCTCACGTACTCCAGCCGGACGGCTCCTATGAGAAAACGGACCTGAGAGGAAAGCTGAAGGTCTGCTCTCAGGATCAATTCTGCGAGGAGGCGGCCGCAGCCGTGCGCCGCAAGCTGGCGGAGCAGGAGCCCAGGGACAGCCGCACCTTTATTCCGGCAGAGCATCAGGAGAGCCGGTAGGGGTCCCAAAACCACAGTGAAACCATAAGGGAATTTCCGGATCCGCTTCCGGAAGTTCCCTTTTTTGTAAGAGAAAAGTAAGGCAAACAGAGCGGAAATATGATATAGTTAGAATACAGTACGCAGTCCTAGGAGGAAGCTAAATTGGAGACAAACATTCTGGTAGTAGACGATGAAAAAGAGATTGCCGAGCTGGTGGAAATCTATCTGGTAAGTGACGGCTATAAAGTATTTAAAGCATCCAATGCCCAGGAGGGCTTTGATATTCTGGACAAAGAGGACATCCATCTGGTGCTTTTGGATATTATGATGCCCGGTATGGACGGAATGGAGATGTGCCGCAAGATCCGGGAAACCAACAATATTCCCATTATCATGCTCAGCGCCAAATCCACGGATCTGGACAAAATTCTGGGACTGGGAACGGGGGCGGACGATTATGTAGTGAAGCCTTTCAACCCTCTGGAGCTCACTGCCAGAGTGAAGTCCCAGCTCAGACGGTATACCCAGCTGAACCCCAACAGCGCCGCCAGGGAATCGGAGAAAAATGAAATCTCCATCCGAGGCCTGGTGATCAATAAGGACAATCACAAGGTGACGGTCTACGATGAGGAGATCAAGCTCACTCCCATTGAGTTTGACATTCTTTATCTGCTGGCGTCCAATCCGGGAAAGGTGTTCAGCACCGATGAGATTTTTGAAAAGGTCTGGAATGAGAAGGTGTATGAGGCCAACAATACGGTGATGGTACATATCCGCCGCCTTCGCGGCAAGATGAAGGAAGATGCCAGACAGAACAAAATCATCACCACGGTGTGGGGGGTAGGCTATAAAATTGAAAAGTAACACAAGCAGGAAATATCATACCAGAGTGGTGACCAATATTCTGTTCAGTACGGTTATCACCTGTTTGATCGAAGTATTTCTGGTGGCCAATCTGTCCATGCTGGCGGATTATGCCGTGAAGGAAGGCAGCAGCAGCGCGCTTTTCTTGCTGATTTCCGGCTCCAACGCAGCCATTGTGCTGCTGTATGTGATTCTCGGAATTCTGATATTTTCCGCTTCTTTTCTCATTCTGCAGGAGAAATCCATCCGTTATATCGGCAGGATATCGGACGCCATGGAAAATATTTCCCACGGAGACCTGAACACCTCGGTGGAGGTGGTGGGAGATGACGAGTTCTCCGGAATGGCGGAAAATATCAACAAGATGGTGGCGGAAATCCGTGAGCTGATGGACAAGGAGCGGGAAGCGGAGCGCACAAAAAATGAACTGATTACCAATGTGGCGCATGACCTGAGAACGCCGCTCACCTCCATCATCGGATATCTGGAGCTGCTCTCAGCCAAGCAGGACATGCCGGATCAGCTGCGGCACAAATACATTGATATCGCCTATACAAAGGCGAAGCGGCTGGAAAAGCTGATCGAGGATCTGTTCGGCTTTACCAAGCTCAATTACGGGAAGATTTCCATGAATGTGGGAAAGGTGGATATTGTAAAGCTGCTGAGCCAGCTGCTGGAGGAGGCCTATCCCAGCTTTGTGGACAAGAACCTGTCCTATGAACTGCAGAGCAACGTTCCGGCCAAGGTGATCACTGCGGACGGCAATCTTTTGGCCCGCCTGTTTGACAACCTGATCGGAAACGCCATTAAGTACGGGGCGGACGGCAAGCGGGTCCTGGTGAAGGTGGCCGCGTCGGATGAGCTGGTGACGGTTCAGGTGATCAACTACGGCTACGTCATACCGGCAGACGAACTGCCGCTTATTTTCAATAAATTTTACCGGGTGGAGCATTCCCGCTCCATGACAACGGGAGGTACGGGCCTGGGCCTGGCCATTGCCAAGAATATTGTGGATATGCACGGAGGAACCATCGATGTGAGCAGCGGAACGGAGGGGACGGTATTTTCCGTGCGGCTGCAGGTGAATTTTGACGTGAGCCGGGAAAATTTCGGAAGAATCGGGGGAGGCTTATGAACAGAGGAAAAAGAAAAGGGTTTGGACTGGCGGGGCTGGCCCTGGCCCTTTCTTTTTTGGTCATAACAGGAAAGGAAGTCCGGGCAGCCGGAACTCTTTTCTCAGAGAGGCTGTCGCTGGAGGTATCCTGCGGCTATGACGGAAATGCAAGGAGAGGGCGGTATACGCCCATGGAAATTACTCTGACGGATACGGAGGGAAACGGCTTTTCGGGAGTGCTGAAGGTGGCAACCATGGAGGATGACTATGCGGTGTATTCCTACGAGTATCCGGTTGCCCTGGAAGAGGGAGAAACTCTGGAAAAGAAAATCTGCGTTCCCCTGGGAGGAGGCTCCGATCAGGTATTTGTGTCCGTAACGGATCAGAACGGAGACAAGGTGGGCCAGAAACGGCTGAAGATTGAGGCCAGCAGGGAGACGGCGGAGCTTTTTGTGGGAGTTCTCAGCGATCATCCGGAGAGGCTGGAATATATGGACAATGCGGGGGTCAGCTACGGCGCCGTAAGGACCAGAGTGTTTCCCATAGGGACGGAGGAATTTCCCGATGAGGAGATCGGTCTGGATATGCTGGACGTGCTGGTGGTCAATGACTATCGGCTCAGGGATCTGTCGGAAAAGCAGTCCGGAGCGGCTATGGACTGGGTGGAGTCCGGCGGCGTGCTTCTGCTGGGAACGGGAAACCGGGTGGATGACACTCTGGGCCGGTTTGCTCCGGAGCTGCTGGACAATTCCTATGACAATCCTTCCGTCCAGGAGATCCATCCGGAGGGAGACGGAAAAAGCGGCGAGCTTCCCAAAGGGACGGTGGAAGTTCCCTGCGTGAGAGTTTCCCTTCACGGAGGGACGGTGCTGGTATCTGACGAAGGCTACCCCCTTCTTTCCGCAGCCATGCGGGAACAGGGAATCGTTGCCGTTGCGGCCTATGACCTGGGAGATGTGGCGGAGTACGGAGCGGCAAACACCGGTTTTGTGGACGGCTTGTTTCTGAATATTCTCGGCGAGGACAGAATTTCAGAGCTGGCAGCAACCATATACGGAAATATGGGAGAGGAGTACTGGGCGGCGCAGAACGCCATCAACACGGGCAATGTGGAAAAGCTTCCCAATGTGGGACTTTATGTTCTGGTGACCGCAGCATACATCGGTCTGGCCGGTCCCGGCCTGTATCTGTTTCTGAAAAAACGGGAGCTTCGGCGCCATTACGGCGCGTGCGTGGCGGCGGCTTCGGCTCTGTTTACGGTGCTCATTTATGTTATGGGCATGAAGACGAGGTTCACGGATACCTTTGTCACCTATGCTTCCGTGGAGGATGCCACAAAGGATACGGTGGCGGAAACCAGCTACATCAATCTGAGAAATCCCTACAGCAAGCCTTATACGGTTACGCTGGATCCGGATTACGCCGTCAATCCGGTGACCAGAAGCGAGTATTTCTATGACGGAAGCAGAAAGTTATTTACAGGGGAAGAGGACAGCCAGGTGTCCGTATACTACGGACAGAACGGAACGGAGATACAGGTGAAGGACGGAGCGGCGTTTGAGTCCATGTATTTCCGGCTGACGAAGCAGAGAAAGAATGAGACGGGAGAGCGGCTGGACGGCTCCATTCGGTATTACGACGGTCAGGTAAGCGGTTCTGTGACCAACCTTTTTTCCTACGATCTGGAGAATGCGGCGGTGATCCTTTACGGAAGAGTGATTCCTCTGGGAGAGATCAGGGCGGGAGAAACCGTTCAGCTCTCCGACTTTGAGAGCTACGTCTCTCCCGTGAACGATCCCTATTCCGTAGCTTCTTTCATTACCGGTCTTTCCGGCTACGAGCAGGCGGATATCAATGACAGAAATTACATGAAGGCTCTGGAACGCACCAACCTGCTGGTATTTTATATGCAGAGCAATATGGAGGGCTATCGGTCCGAAGCCAGGGTGGTGGCTTTCGGCAGCAGCGGAGAGAAGGAGCGGATGGAATGGCAGGAGCAGTATGACACCTTCGGTCTGACCATGTGCACTTCTGCTCTGGAGGTGGACTCTGCTTTGGACAGACTGCGCTATCGGTCCGGACTTCTCAAGCGGCCGCAGGCAGTTCAGGGCAGCTTTGATCCTGTGGGAAATCTGATTTACAGTCAGGACCCGGTGACAGTGGAATATTCCCTGGGCGGAGACTTGGAAGTGGAGCGGGTGGAATTCTGCCCGGTAGACCCTGCTTTTTATCAGAATCAGGAGAAAGGCGGACAGAGACCGTTTTCCGGCGATATGTATGTCTATAACCACAGCACCAGAGCGTTTGAAGAGATGAAGGATCCGGTGCTGGAGGGAGAGGAGATTCTCAGGTATCTGTCTCCGGACAATGAGCTGACTGTCCGCTACATCAGCGCAGGGGAAGAGGGCTACAGCTGGTCCCTGCTTCCCATGCCCATGGTGACAGGGAGGGAGAAATAATGCTGGAGATTCGCGGACTGAAGAAAAAATATGGAAAATATCAGGTGCTGAACGGTCTGGACATGACGGTTCCGTCCGGTGCGCTTTACGGCTTTGTAGGACCCAATGGGGCGGGAAAGACTACGACCATCAAGGTGATGGTGGGTCTTCTCTCTCCTGACGGCGGAGAGATCCGTCTGGGAGACAGGCGTCTGGGGGAGAAAGGCTGGAGGAAAAGGATCGGTTATGTGCCGGATTTCTTCGGAGTATATGACAACCTGAAGGTAAGCGAATACATGGAATTTTTTGCCTCCTGCTACGGAATGGAGGGGCTGAAGGCCAGAAGGCGGTGCACCGCTCTGCTGGAACAGATCGGCCTGGAGGACAAGGAGGACTTCTACGTGGACGGGCTGTCGAAGGGAATGCAGCAGCGCCTCTGCCTGGCCAGGGCCCTGATTCATGATCCGGAGCTCCTTATTCTTGACGAGCCTATGGGCGGTCTGGATCCCAGGACCCGGTTTGAGTTCAAGGAAACTCTGAGGGAGCTGAGGGACCAGGGAAAAACCATTGTAATCAGCTCCCATGTGCTCTCGGAGCTTTCGGAACTGTGCACGGATGTGGGAATTCTGGACCAGGGAAGGATGGCTCTGAACGGCAGCATTAAGGAGATTCTTTCTCAGGTGAACAGCTCCAATCCCATTGTGATCACGCTGTTCGGCGGCGGGACGGAGAAGGCGCTGGCGGTACTGAAGAGCCATCCTTACGTCCATACCATCACCGTCAAGGAGGAGGAGATTGCGGTGCGCTTTACGGGAGACCGGCAGGATGAGGCGGTGCTGCTTCAGCAGCTGGTGGACGCAGGACTTCTGATCAGCAGCTTTACCAGGGAGCAGGGCAGCTTAGAATCCCTGTTTATGCAGATTACGGGAAGGGAAGAGGAAAGGACGGTGATGAAGTATGAGAGCGAATCCGGTTTATAGAAGAGAGATGACCGTAGCCTCCAGAAGCCTGAGAATGCCTCTGATTATTACGGTATTCAACAGCATTCTGGCGGCGGTGGCTCTGCTGAATATGTATTCCAATGTGATGCAGGTCCGCCTGACAGCGGACATCCAGTACGGCAGCTTCCTGCAGCTGTACGAGTTTGTGGCGGATATTGAGTTTATCATGCTTATGTTCATCATGCCTGCCATTACTTCGGGGACCATCAGCGGGGAGCGGGAGAGACAGACCTTGGATCTGATGCTCACCACGGAGATGAGCTCCCGGGAGATTGTGGCGGGAAAGCTGGGAGCCTCTGTGGTAACCATATTTCTGGTGGTGGGATCCAGCTTTCCGCTGGTGGCTCTGGTGATGGTTTACGGCGGAATTACGGGAAGAGACATGCTCTATATGCTGCTCTGCTTTGTGGTTACCGCCCTGTTTACCGGCAGCCTGGGAATCTGCTTTTCCTCTCTGTTCAAGCGCTCCACCGTGTCCACGGTGGCAGCCTACGGAGCGCTGGCTCTTATGGTGGCGGGAACCTTTGCCGCCAACAGCTTTGCCCTGTCCATGGCCAGGATGGATCTGAGCCAGACGGGCTATACGGCAGGGATTATCGGAAGTCAGACGGCCAATTCCGGAGGACTGATCTATACGCTGCTGATGAATCCGGCAGTGACCTTTATGGTGGTGCTCCAAGGTCAGACGGCCTCCGGCTCAGGGGGGATTCTGGAGATGTTCGGAACCAGGGAGCCCAACCTGATTCTGAATCACTGGATTCTCATAAGTAGCGCGGTTCAGCTTCTTATGGCCGCTCTGTTTCTGCTGACTGCGGTAAAAATGCTGAGAAAGAAAGGAATCGGGAGAAATGCTTAAAATAGGCTGTCATCTGTCTTCGTCGAAGGGCTTTCTGGCTATGGCGAAGACGGCGGAGAAGATAAACGGGAATACATTTCAGTTTTTTACCAGAAATCCCAGGGGAGCCAAGGCGAAGGCCCTGGATGAGGAGGATGTGAAGGCCTTCCTTCTCCGGGCGGAGGAAACGGGTCTGGGACCTGTGGTGGCCCACGCTCCCTATACGCTGAACGCCTGCGGAGCGGAGGAGAGAGTGCGGGAGTTTGCCCTGGAAACCATGGCGGACGATCTGGCCAGAATGGAATACCTGCCGGGAAATTATTATAATTTTCACCCGGGAAGCCATGTGGGCCAGGGAGCGGAAACGGGGATCCGGCTGATTGCGGATACCCTGAACGCCGTTTTAAAGCCGGAGCAGAGGACTACGGTGCTGCTGGAGACTATGGCGGGAAAAGGCAGCGAAGTGGGAAGAAATTTTGAGGAGCTGAGAGAGATTCTGGACCGGGTGGAGCTGTCGGACCATATGGGGATCTGTCTGGATACCTGCCATGTGTGGGACGGAGGCTATGATATTGTCGGCCGTCTGGATGAGGTACTCACGGAATTTGACCGGGTGATCGGCTTGGACCGGCTGAAGGCAGTGCACCTTAATGACAGTCAGAATCCTCTGGGAGCCCGAAAGGACCGGCATGCCAGGATCGGAGAGGGGTGCATCGGAGCGGAGGCTCTGGCCCGGGTAGTAAAGCACCCGGCGCTCTGCCATCTGCCTTTTGAGCTGGAAACGCCCAATGAGCTGGACGGTTACGGAAGGGAGATCGCTTTTTTCCGCAGCCTGGAATAGAGGGACGGACAAGAAAAGGGGAGGCCTTGAAAAGCCTCCTCTTTTCTGCATGCCTGTGCGGCAGGTTATTCAGACCAGAGAGAATCGCCGTTGGTGGCGATCACCTCTTTCATCCAGTCATAAGATTTCTTTTTCCGGCGCTCCAGGGTGCCGTTGCCTTTGTCGTCCATGTCTACATAGATAAAGCCGTAGCGCTTTCTCATTTCTCCGGTGCTTAAGGATACCAGGTCGATGCAGCCCCACATGGTGTAGCCCAGACATTTTACGCCGTCCAGACAGATGGCTTTCTGCATCTCTCTCAGATGGTCGGTAAGATACCGGATGCGGTAATCGTCGTTGACGGAGCCGTCGGCTTCCACCTGGTCCACAGCGCCCAGGCCGTTTTCCACAATAAACAGAGGCTTCTGGTACCGGTCATAGATTTCGTTCATCACGTAGCGCAGACCGATGGGATCGATGGGCCAGCCCCAGGGAGTGATTTCCAGATAGGGGTTGGGATCGCCGCCGATTACATTGAATTTGGAATCTGCCGATACGGTGCAGGACCGGTAATAGCTGAAGGATACGAAATCCAGGGGGGAGGCGGCCAGAACGGCGTCATCGCCTTCCTCCTTTTTCAGAACTACGCCCCGGCGGGTGAAAATATCCTCGGTGTAGGACGGATAGTAGCCTCTGGCCATTACGTCGATGAAGAATAAGCTCTCCCGGCGGCACTGCATATGGCGGAACATATCTTCCGGCCGGCAGGTGGCGGGATAAATCTCACTCAGGGCGTACATGGCTCCGAACTGGGAGCCGGGCATCATCTCATGGCCCAGCTTGGTGGCCAGGGCACTGGCCAGAAACAGGTGGTGCATGGCCTGATAGTGGGTCTGGTTGTCGGCTTTTCTGGTTCCGCAGGAGGCATACCCCCGGACGGCATTTACCTCGTTGAAGGTGAGCCAGTAGCGGCAGCGGGAACCGAAGCGCTCAAACAGCACCCGGCACAGCTTTAAATAGCAGTCGATGACCTGGCGGCCGGACCAGCCGTCATATTTGTCTGCCAGGGCAGCGGGCATTTCATCGTGGCAGATGGTGATGAGAGGCTCCATATGGTATTTTTCCAGCTCGCCGATCACGTTCTCATAAAATTTCAGACCTTCCTCGTTGGGAGTGTCTTCTTCTCCGGTGGGGAAGATCCGGCTCCAGCTGATGCTGAATCGGAACACGTTGAAGCCCATACCGGCCATCAGGGCGATGTCCTCTTTGTAGCGGTGGTAGAAATCCACGGCCTTGTGGCTGGGATAATAGCAGTCATCATAAAAGCAGGGTACGGCTCCGTCCGGGATGTCATCCGGATTGAAGAAGCTGCTCTTTGCCTCCCCGTAGCTGCCGTCAGCCAGACGGAGAGTGTGGTGGCGGGGATGCTCCGGGCTGCCGTCAGTCTCAAAATCATGGGTGGAAAGCCCTCTTCCTCCTTCATTGAAGCCGCCTTCAAACTGGAAGGATGCGGTGGCTCCTCCCCACAGAAAATCCTTGGGTAACTGTTTCATATGCGTTCCCTCCCGTTTATTTTTTCAGACACTGTCCGTTGGTGGCGATCACGTCCTTATACCAGAAAAAGCTCTTTTTCCGGCTGCGGTTTAAGGTTCCGTTTCCGTCGTCATCCTTGTCCACATAGATAAAGCCGTAGCGCTTTCTCATTTCTCCCGTGCCGGCGCTTACCAGGTCGATGCAGCCCCAGGGGGTATAGCCCATTACGGGAACATCGTCCAGTTCAATGGCGTCCATCATGGCGCGGATGTGCTTTCCCAGATAGTCGATGCGGTAATCGTCATTGATGGAACCGTCGGCTTCCACAGTATCGATGGCGCCCATGCCGTTTTCCACGATGAACAGCGGCTTCTGATACCGGTCATAAAGGTTGTTCAAGGAGGTGCGCAGACCTACGGGATCAATCTGCCAGCCCCAGGCGGTGGCCTCCAGATAGGGGTTCTTTCCGCCGGAAACGATATTTCCCTCTACGCTTTCCGTTCCCTTTCCTTCGATGGAGGAGAAATAGTAGCTGAAGGCTACGAAATCTACGGTTCCGGCCTTCAGAGCCTCCTCATCTTCCGGACGGATATCCGGCTTTGCTCCCAGATCCCGCCAGATGGAGGTACATACGTTGGTGTAATAGCCGCGGCAGTGTACGTCGCCGAAATAGTAGGTCTTGTTCAGCTTCTTCATGGCCATGATCTGGTCCTCGGGACGGCAGGTGGCGGCGTAGCATAAGGGGTAGAGAAGCATGCAGCCGATCTTGTTTTCCGGATCGATCTTATGGCCCAGCTCCACGGCCTTGGCGCTGGCTACCAGCTGGTAGTGAGCGGCATTGAGCATAATCTGGTTCCGGTCTTCTCCTTCCTGGTAAATAATTCCGGCCTGGTGCCAGGGACGGCCGGAGAGCATGAGGGCGTTGATTTCATTGTGGGTAAGCCAGTATTTTACTTTTCCCTTATAGCGGGTAAAAATGGTCTCGCAGTAGCGGAGGAAGAAGTCGATGAGCTTCCTGCTTCTCCAGGCCCCGTATTTCTTTACCAGGCCCAGGGGCATTTCGTAGTGATTGATGGTAACCAGAGGTTCCATGCCGTATTTTGCCAT
>CALWEP010000182.1 GCA_944377325.1 uncultured Lachnospiraceae bacterium | reverse complement strand
CATGATAGTCACGTCCCGCGAGGGACGTGTGAGTAGAAATCGGAATCTATGTATCATTCATCTGATGCTGGATGCGTCACGTCCCGTGAGGGACGTGTGAGTAGAAATTTGCCGTTGGTGTTCAGAGGGCTATTTTGGACAAGTCACGTCCCGCGAGGGACGTGTGAGTAGAAATACCCCTATCAGCGGCTGGGATGTGAGCGGAGTTATGTCACGTCCCGCGAAAGGCGTGCGAGTAGAAATGCAGCCGATGAGATCCTCTATACGGAAGACGACCGTCACGTCCTACAAGGAACGCGTGAGCAGAAATGTGAGGACATAGTTCTAGATCGTTGCGACTGGAGGATGCGGACATTTTCATGGATGCTGTATTTCCTGGTGGATTGCCGTCCGGAATCACAGCAGAAGAATATTTGTCAGGTAAACTTTCTGTTTTAAGGAATAGAAATCTTGTTAATGTATTTTACAGATTAGGATTTGCCGGGATATTTGGAACAGGAATTACAAGAATAAAACAACTGTATGCAGAAGGTCTGATGAAACCGGACTTTGAAGTGTCAGAGACTGCTATAAAAATTGTACTTCCTTTAGTTTCAAAAAAATGCCAGTTTAACCGGAGATGAAAAGGTAATTTATAAACTATTAAGTAAGACGATGTTGAAACCGATGAGTGAAATTGCACCTTATGTACCGTTTGGTAAATCAAAAACGACACAGCTCCTGAAAAACATGGGCGAAAAAGGTGTGATTACAATCGAAGGCAAAGGCAGAGGCACGAAATATATCATTAAGTAACTGGGGATATAGGGCATTTGTAAAGAAGGAAAAGGAGGGCTGGTTATGCCGCATTTAGGTGTTGTGGAGGATACCTTGTTTGTCCCTATGCTGGGCAGAATCTATGCCAGTGAGCGCTGCCCGCAGATTTTATATGATAAAAAAGCATTGGAACTGAAAAACAATCTGCCTTCGGACTTGACAGAACAAAATAAGCAGAACCAGTATACCCTTTTGGCCTCGGCATCCCGGTCTGCCAATATGGATCGGTTTGTCCGGTCTTTTCTGGAACGCAGACCGGACGGTGTGATTGTCCAGCTGGGCTGTGGCCTGGAGACAGCCTATTACCGCTGCGATAACGGAAGGACACGCTGGTATGCCGTGGATCTGCCTCATGTGATCCAATACCGGCGGAGACTTCTTCCCGAACCTGAGCGGGAATTTTATATTTCCGGGGATGCCTTTGGAAAGGACTGGATTAAAAAAGTCTGCAATGATGTACCGGATGCTCCTGTTCTCGTTACTGCAGGCGGATTATTTCATTATTTTGAGGAAAGTAAGGTCATCGCCCTGCTGCGTATGATCGGGCAGTTTGCCAAAGCAGAAATTGTGTTTGATACCGTGTACAAAAGAGGCATGACCATGATGAAGAAAAAATATATGGAACAGGTAGGCCATTCCGATGCGCAGATGTTCTTTTATGTGGATTCGGCAAAAGAACTGGCGGCAAAGATCGGGTGGAATGTGGAGGCAGTCAGCGAGGAACCATACTATCGTTACATCCCTAAAAAGGGCTTAAAGCTGTCCACAAAGGTCAGTATGGCGGTTTCTGATCAATTCAAAATGGTAAAGATGATTTGCCTGAAAACCTGAAATCATTTAAAAGATAAATCTTTTGATTTTTTAGAATGGCTGTGAGAAGAGCCGGCGGCTTTTGATTCCTTGCTGAGAAAGTACAAAAGCTCAGAACAATCCTTGGCGTTAAGTTTACATTGGATTGTCCCAGAGCGCCGTTACATACACGCATAACGCGGACGGCTGCAAGGCGCAGAACTGCGAAGTGGCGTGGATCGGCGGCTGCGTCAATTCTTACAGTTTTTCTGAGCTGGTAATGCTTTACGGGTATCTTTTGCCCCTTTAAGGGGAATGCTTGTTCGCCGGATTCCTCCTCCGGCGGGCAGGCGGAAATCCGTTGACCCGCAGGACAGGATTGGTTACAATCATAAAAAGAGGAGGAACGGATCATGGATATGAAAAAACGAAGAGATGAGGAGCTTGCCTATATTTCAGATGAGAGCGTATTTGAGGAGCAGGCGGTGACCAGGAGAATTCTGCAGAAGCTGAATTTTATGGACCGCTCTGATTTTAAAGGCATAGAACAGGTGGTGAAGGAGCTTTTGGGAAAGACGGACGGAGCCGTTATGATCAACCCGCCCTTTTACTGCGATTACGGCAGTCATATTGAAGTGGGGAAGAACTTCTTTGCCAATTATAACTGTACGATCCTGGACGTAGCGAAGGTAAAGATCGGAGACAACTGCCAGCTGGCTCCCAATGTGGCCATTTATACGGCAGGTCATCCCATCTATCCGTCCACCAGAAATTCTGCCTATGAGTACGGAAAAGCGGTGACCATCGGGGACAACTGCTGGATCGGAGGAAATTCCGTCATCTGTCCCGGAGTGCACATAGGAGACAATGTGGTTATCGGGGCGGGCAGCGTGGTGACAAAGGATATTCCGGACTGGAGTCTGGCCGCCGGGAATCCCTGCAGAGTATTGAGAAAGATCACGGAAGAGGACAGGCGCAGGCTGTTTCATGATGAGATGATCGACGATGAGGCCTGGGAAGACATTGAGAGAATCACGGGAGAACGGAGATGAATACGCCGGAATTAAGAACAGAGCGGCTGGTACTGAGAAGATTTGCGGAGGCAGATCTGGAGGCTTTGTTTCAGATCCTGAAGGATGAGGAGGTCAACCGGTTTCTGCCATGGTATCCGGTGAAGAACCTGGAGGAGACTCGGAAATTCTGGCAGGAACGATTTGCTTCCGTATATGACAGGCCCGGAGGCTGCGCGTACGCCCTGTGCCTGAAAAAGGACAATGTTCCCATAGGCTATATGAAGGTAGATCCGGAAGAGCCGTACGATTTCGGCTATGGTATCCGGAAGGAATTCTGGAACCGGGGAATGGGAACGGAAGCGGGCAGGGCCGTGATCGGGCAGATGAAAAAGGAAGGTCTGCCTTATATTACGGCCACACATGACAGAAATAATCCGGGAAGCGGCTGCGTGATGAGGAAGCTGGGGATGAAATACTGCTATTCCTATGAGGAGCAGTGGCAGCCCAAGGATATTCCGGTCATATTCCGGATGTATCAGCTGAACTTTGACGGGAACGAGGAATTTGTGTACAGAGCGTACTGGGATCGCTGCAGCAATCATTTTAAAGAGCAGTTGTAAAGGACGGCCGGTTCTGACTGAGGAGGAAGAAACGGACGTATTTCCGCAGAAACGGTTTGGGAAATAAAAAAGGAAGTGGAGAGACAGAATGAAAACACTGTATCTGATCGGCGGCGCCATGGGAGTGGGAAAAACCACCGTATGCCAGATTCTGAAGAGGAAAATGGACCGGGCGGTGTTTCTGGACGGGGACTGGTGCTGGGACGCTGACCCGTTTCAGGTCAATGATGAGACAAAAAAGATGGTGACGGAGAATATCTGCTTTCTGCTGAACAGTTTTCTTCGCTGCTCCGCCTATGAGAACATTATTTTCGGCTGGGTGATGCATGAGCAGGAGATCATCGACGGGCTGCTGGAGCGGCTGGATACGGCCGGGTGCCGGGTGGTGACCGTTTCTCTCCTGTGCGGGGAGAAAGAGCTGGTCAGCCGTCTGGAAAAGGGTGTGCGGCTGGGACTTCGCACAGAGGATGTGATCAGGCGGAGCGTGGACCGGCTTCCCCTGTACGGCAGGCTGAGAACGGTTGGAATCGATACGTCAAAGCTGAGCCCGGAGGAAGCGGCGGACCGGATCATGGAGCTGTAAGGACTGCGAGGGAGGGCTTATATGACGACCCTCTGTGGGAGTTCCTGCTGGATCAGCTGACAGTGGACGAAATGAGCAGCCTGATCGCCCTTTCCGGCTATCAGACCTGAGCCATTCCCTCTATCGGAAAGGTACAGAATGCGTACTGCGACGGTCCGGCGGCCATCAACTATAACTTTACGGGAGTCGGCTCTCCGGGATCTCCGGCAGAGGTAGTGGCTGCCTGTACCTGGAACAGGGAAAGGGCGGCGGTTTAATTTATGGAAGATACCGGAAAAAGAAATAGTATTGTGCAAATTACATAAAAATAGCACTCTGATTTTGGCAAAAGAAACGAAACAATCCGTCAAATGTCGTGTTTGTTTCGTTTCTTTTTTTGTATAATCCCTATAGATTCGAGGTTACAAGATGCAGGAGTTCCTGGTACTGAGATGGTGAAATGGTGACTTTTCCGCGGGAGGTATCAATAAATCCTTCTTTCCTCAGAGCAAAAATCTGCCGTTCTACCGTACGCGGACTGATTCCAAGGAATGCGGAAATCATTTCGTGGGTTTCCTGGATTTTAACGGAGCCGCTGTAGTTTGCCGGATAGGAAGTGCGCTCTACGGTGAACCGGTCCAGCAGATATTTAGCGAGATTGATTTTAGAGGCGCTGGTCTGGCAGTTTGCGGCAAAATCGGCAGTGTAATGAAGGCGGGTAACTATGTTTTTCATTACAAAATCCGTAAAGGAAGGATAACGTCTGAGCCAGTCTTTAAACATGGCGTTATCCATCTCAGCTGCGATCAATTTGCTGCGGGCTTTGACGGAAGCGATATTTTTCATGCTGCCGAAAACACTTTCGGAAACGCCGATGAAATCTCCGGATGTAAGCTTCAGCGTAATAATCTCGGTACCATTATCCAACTGGTTGATTACATCACAGATACCATCCAGGACCAGATAAAGATTCTGGAAAAGATGGTTCTTTTGAACCAGTTCTTCTCCGGCTTCAAACTGCCTGATCAAAAGTTTGCTGATTTCCGGATATGGGATTTCGGTAAACCAACCGCTGAGTCTGGGATAATAGTTGTTTAAGTTGTCCAAGATAAGTACCCCCGTTTTGTCTTATGAAAAGAAGTATATCATGAAAAAATCAAGAAAGAAAGGAAATGGTGACAAAATGAGTTTAGTAATTCCAACACCGCACATCGAAGCAAAAAAAGGAGATTTCGCAAAAACAGTTCTGATGCCGGGAGATCCGCTGCGGGCAAAATTTGTTGCAGAGACATATCTGGAGGATGTACGTCTTGTCAATCAGGTGAGAGGAATGAACGGATTTACGGGAACGTACAAGGGAAAAGAGGTGTCCGTGATGGCAAGCGGCATGGGGATGCCGTCTATGGGAATTTATTCCTATGAGCTGTTCCATGGCTATGACGTAGAGAATATTATCCGCATCGGCACAGCCTGCTCCATGTCCGAAAAGCTGAACGTAAAAGATATCGTCATTGCCATGGGCGCATGTACGGATACGAATTTTGCAAGTCAGTTCTGCCTTCCGGGAAGCTTTGCTCCCATTGCGTCTTATGACCTGCTGCGCAAAGCGGTGGCAGAGGCAGAAAAGAGGGAAGGACTCCACTTTGAGGTGGGCAACGTGTATTCCCATGATGCGTTCTATGACGAGTCCGGTTCTACCATGACCTGGGCAAAGATGGGAACGCTGGCAGTGGAAATGGAGACAGCGGCCCTTTATATGACTGCTGCAAGAGCCGGAAAGAATGCGTTGGCCATCTGCACGATTTCTGACAGTATTGTGACGGGAGAGGAGACAACTTCCGCAGAAAGACAGACGACCTTTCACACAATGATGGAGATTGCGCTGGAGATTGCCTGACCGTCAGGCAGTCTCTGAAATAGGAAAGAGGGGATCCGGTAAATGCTGATAAAAAATATTCGAATCGAACACGTAGATAACCTGCAGGATATGCGGATCGAAAATGGGATTATCTGTGAAATTATGCAGGACGTGAAGGCAAAAGAAGGCGAAAGCGTAATTGACGGCCAGGGGGGCCTGCTGCTTCCTCCCTTTGTGGATTCCCATGTGCATTTGGATACCTGTCTCAGCCTCGATGTCACAGGGCCAAATCAATCAGGGACGCTGTTTGAAGGAATCCGGATATGGAGCCAATATCGGAAAAATCTGAGCAAAGAGGAAGTGCAGGAGCGGGCTATGCGCACCATCCGTCTGTATCAGAACCGGGGCGTACAATATATCCGCTCCCACGTAGATATCTCCAATGATCTGACTGCATTCAAAGCCCTTCTGGAATTGAAGAAGCAGGTTGCGGACCGGATGGAGATCCAGCTGGTGGCATTTCCCCAGGACGGGGTATTTGCTTCCGAACAGGTGAGAAAGAACCTGGAAGAAGCCGTCAGCATGGGGGCAGATGTTGTGGGAGGAATTCCCCATTTTGAGCTTACCCGTGAGCATGGGGAGCAAAGTGTCCGGTTTGTGGCAGAGCTGGCCAGAAAATATGACAAGCTGGTAGATATGCACTGTGATGAGATCGATGATGAGCAGTCCCGTTTCCTAGAGGTTCTGGCTGCGCAGGCTTATGAGTCAGGCCTTGGAAATAAGGTTTCGGCAAGCCATACTACAGCGATGCATTCTTACAATGGGGCATACTGTGATAAACTGTTCCGGGTACTGAAGATGAGCGGCATCAATATCATTGCCAATCCGCTTGTCAATGTAAATCTGCAGGGGCGGTTTGATACATATCCCAAAAGGCGGGGAATTACCAGAGTAAAGGAGCTTCTGGAAAATGGAATCAACGTTTCCCTGGGCCATGATGATATTTACGATCCGTTTTATCCCATGGGAGACGGGAATATGGTGGAGGTATTGTCTATGGGGCTTCATCTGTGCCACATGATGGGATACGGGGAACTGAAT
Organism: uncultured Lachnospiraceae bacterium; assembly: GCA_944377325.1. GTDB lineage: Bacteria > Bacillota > Clostridia > Lachnospirales > Lachnospiraceae > Lachnoclostridium_A. Next base: position 8,065 of record CALWEP010000182.1, on the reverse strand, counting down.
GATTCCTGGCGTATGATCACCTATAACGGAGCGAAAACCCTGCATTTAGAGGAAACAGATTATGGAATAGCAGTGGGAAAACCTGCAAATTTCAATATTTTTAAGGCACAAAGCTTTTTTGAAGTGCTGCGCTCAGAAAGGGAGATTCTCTGGGGCGTAAGAAAAGGGAAATTGATAAAATGTGAAAAATAGGGAAGGGGTGTCTCAGCGAAACTGGTATTGAATATATTAGGGATTTTTGTAATTCTGTTTTTAACATGGTTGCTGTCCTATAAGAAAAAAGAAATCAAAATTTTCATGATTATAAAGGGAGTCATTGTGGAATTGATTCTGGCATTTATTCTTGTCAAAATCCCTGCGGGCAGAGTTGTGGTTTCCGTATTATCCGATGGTATAACAAAGGTGCTGTCCTATGCAAATGACGGAATCGCTTTTATGTTTGGAAGTCTGGCCGATGCTCAGGCGCCTACAGGCGTGATTATGGCGTTCCAGACTCTTGGCGCGATTATTTTTGCATCTGCGCTGTTTAATGTGCTGTATTATCTTGGAATTTTAAGCATCGTGATTAAGTATGTAGGAAAAGCCGTGGGGAAGATTATGGGAACATCGGAGGTTGAAACCTTTGTGGCGGCAGCCAATATGTTTCTGGGACAGTCGGACAGCCCCATTCTGATTAGCAAATACCTGGGCGGGATGACGAAAAGCGAGATTATGGTAGTGCTTGTCTCTGGAATGGGCAGTATGTCTGCCAATGTACTGGGCGGGTATATGGGTCTGGGAATCCCTATGGAATATCTTCTGATTGCCAGTGTGCTGGTTCCTTTTGGGAGCATGGTCATAGCAAAGATCCTTCTTCCTCAGACGGAAGCAATTAAAGAAATTCAGATTGATAATAAAGGCGACAACGTCAATGTGCTGTCCGCATTATCCGAGGGCGGAGCAACGGGATGCCAGGTTGCGGTATCCATAGCGGCTTCTTTGATGGTAATGACCTCGGCAGTGGCTATGATAAACGGCGCTTTCGGAGTGGGAATCATTAGTTCAGTCGGAGCTATGGGGGGTTTGGTGACAAAATGTTTTTCAGCTTTTCGGGAGAGACGGAGGAGCTGGTGCGGATTATGGAGAAGGCAAAGCAGGGAGGCGCCTACGGGATCGTTGTGACGAAAAATCTGGCCAGCCCTCTGGCGGATCAGGCGGACAGCTGCATAGAAATCGTCACCAATGAAAATAAGTACCGAGTGGCATCCATGAGTTCAAGAATCGCGTTTTTTTCCATAGTGGACGTTCTGTTTCTGGGGCTTTTGAAAAATGACCTTCAGAACCGCCTGAAAAAGCTCCCTCTTGCGAAAAAGAAGAAAAATATCAAAGGGGATGAAATCCTGATCCGTTAACCGGAGATAGCTGCTTTTGAAATGTACGGTTTTATGGTATACTGAAATCAGCCGGACGGCGGAAAGGTCCGGAAAGATACAGAAAACACAGGTTTCGGAAAGCGGGAATCATGAAAAAGAAAAGAAAGATTCAGACTGCGGTCATAGGGGCGGTGCTCATTGCCGGAATTGCTGCGGCATGGATCCGGGGAACTTCTGGGGACGGTGTCTATGGAGTGACCGTGATCGCCGGGGCGGACGGCCCCACATCCGTTTTTGCGGCGGGAAAAGTCTCCGGGGAGGCGAAGCAAAACGGATATATATCCATTCCCATGAAGGAAGCGCAGAAGCTTCTGGAAGAAGAGGGGGATTACACGATTCTGGATGTAAGGCGGCCGGATGAGTTTGCCGGAGGCCATATTCCGGGGGCGGTGAACGTTCCCAATGAGGAGATTGGGGACAAAGAGCCGGAGGAACTTCCGGACAAGGAGCAGATCATTTATGTATACTGCCGCAGCGGAAACAGGAGCAGACAGGCTGCGGAAAAGCTGGCAGCCATGGGTTATACCGGGATCGTTGAGATCGGCGGGATTAATGACTGGACCGGAGAGACGGAGCAGCAAAGTTTTTGACTTTATCCGGAGCGCGAATTCTGACAGCCGGAAGAACCTGTTCTTGACAGCCGGAATAAGATATTGTATAATTCCATAAACTCTTTGCACTGCATTACATCCTGTTTCAGGATGCGAGATCAACAGTACAAACTGAGCAGGCAATGCTTCCTTTGAGCATGAAGCCGGGCCGCCGATGCGGCAGCAGATCGTTATGAAACATCTGTGGGACAGTTGTATGTTCCGCAGGTGTTTTTTATTTACCTGGGGAGCAGCTTATCTCAATGGGGTGCTCATAAGAGAAAACACTGTGAAACAGGAGGACTCTTTTATGACAACCAGAAACAAAGAAGCTAATTATCCCGATTCCCGGTCGATCGATGAGGAGGCGGTTATCCGCAGACTGTCTCTGGTCAGCATAGTCGGAAACGCCGTTCTCTCCGGGTTCAAGCTGTTCGCCGGCATTGCGGGAAATTCCGGAGCCATGATTTCCGATTCCATTCACTCCTTTTCCGATGTGCTTACCACGCTGATTGCATGGGTGGGAGTAAAGGTATCCAAAAGAGCTGCCGACAACGCCCACCCGTACGGACATGAACGTCTGGAGTGCGTCGCATCGCTGTTTTTGGGAATTGTGCTGCTGGCAACCGGCGTCGGTGTGGGAAAGGCGGGAGTGGAAAACATTCTCTCGGGAAAATATGAAACGCTGGCAGCTCCCGGCGCAGTTGCCCTTGCGGCCGCCGTCATATCCATAGCGGGAAAGGAGGCCATGTACTGGTATACCCGCTACTATGCCAAACTGATCAACTCGGCCGCCTTTATGGCCGACGCGTGGCATCATCGTTCCGACGCTCTTTCCTCTGTGGGGTCCCTGATCGGTATCGGCGGCGCCATGCTGGGCTTTCCCGTAATGGACTCTGCGGCAAGCGTGGCAATCTGCGTCTTTATTATCAAGGTTTCTTATGATATTTCCAAAGATGCCCTTGTCAAAATGCTGGACACTTCCTGCGGCGAGGACTATGAGAAAAAGCTGGAGGAGTACGTCGCCGGTCAGGAGGATGTGGTAAAGGTGGATAAGATCCGTTCCAGGATGTTCGGAAATAAGGTATACATCGATCTGGAGATTTCCGTGGACGGAGACAAATCGCTGCGGGAAGCCCATGATGTGGCAGAGCGAGTGCATCATGGGGTGGAACGGAGCTTTTCCGATGTCAAGCATGTGATGATCCATGTAAACCCTGCGGGCAATGTGTGTACGCTGAGCGGAAAACAGTAGAACTCAGCTCTGTTTTTTAAGGAGGAAGCCATATGGGACATTTTTACTTTGTAAGACACGGCCAGACGGTCTGGAACGTGGAAAATAAGATCTGCGGCGCTACGGACATCCAGCTGACGGAGCTGGGCCATGAGCAGGCCATAGAGACGGGGAAAAAGATTCTGGAGGAAGGAATACAGGCGGACGAGATCCTGTATTCTCCGCTGGTGCGTGCGGCGGATACGGCCAGGCACATTTCAGAGATTACCGGAATTCCGGCCCGGATGGAGCCCAGACTGAAGGAGCAGAATTTCGGAAAATGGGAGTCCACGCCCAGAAACGGAGCGGAATTTAAGAAAGCCAAGGAATTTTTCGCCTGCAGCCATGAGGGGGGAGAGTCCACTCTCCGGCTGGCTCAGAGAATTTACAACCTGCTTGATGAGATCAAAGCCGAGTCGGATGAAAAAACCTATATTCTGGTGGCTCACAACGGCATTGCCCGGGTCATTCAGTCCTATTTTACGGATATGACCAATGAGGAGTACGCGGCGTTCGGAGTGAAAAACTGCGAAGTGATCCGGTATGATTTCTGACGGAACGGAGGAAAGAGCATGGGAAAGATCCGAATTGTAAGAAAAAATGATGAGTATTCCCGGGAGTATGAAGTGGGAGACGTTTTTGAAATCGAGGGAACCTGGTACGGAGGAGTTCATGTTTCCGGAAAATCGGGAGTTCCCCTTTCCCTGGACAGGGAAGAGTACGTGACTTTGGAGGAGAGCGGAGAACGGAAGGCTCCCGCAGGCAGGCTGCCGGGAGAGATGAAGGAAATCTCTGTTACGGAGCTGGAAAACGTGAAAATCGGAAATGCGGAAGACGTGTCCGGAGGTACGGGCTGCACCGTATTTCTGTTTGAAAAAGGAGCGCCTGCCGGTCTGGATGTGCGGGGAGGCGGACCGGCGTCCGGGGAGAGCGAGCTGCTGAAGCCGCTCGCGGCGGCGCAGGGCATTCACGGGATCCTTCTGGCAGGAGGAAGCGCGTTTGGCCTGACGGCGGCAGGCGGAGTGAGAAAATACCTGGAAGAGAGGGACATCGGATTTGACGTAGGAGTGGGAAAGGTGCCCCTGGTCTGCCAGTCTGACCTTTTTGATCTGACCGTAGGGGACAGCAAGGCATGGCCGGATGAGAAAATGGGCTACCGGGCCTGCGAAAATGCGGAAAAAGGAAATTACCGAGACGGCAGCTTCGGTGCCGGCACCGGCGCTACGGTGGGAAAAATGGCCGGAATGGACCGATGCATGAAATCAGGAATCGGAAGCTATGCTCTGCAGGCAGGAGAGCTGAAAATGGGAGCCGTTGCAGCGGTGAATGCTCTCGGAGACGTGTACGACTGGAAAAACGGCCGGAAGGCTGCGGGAATGCTCGGCCCGGATAAGAAGAGCTGGGCGGACGCCGAGGAGGAGATGCTGCGGATCAGGGAAGAAGTGGAAAATAAATTTGCCGGGAATACCACCCTGGCGGTGGTTCTCACAAACGGAAAATTCGACAAGACCAGGCTGTGCAGGATCGCGGCGATGGCCCATGACGGATATGCCAGATCCATCCGGCCGGTTCATACCTCGGCAGACGGAGACAGCATTTACGCCGTATCGCTGGGAGAGGTGCAGGCGGATCCGGATATGGCAGGCGTTCTGGCTGCCAGAGTGGTGTCGGAGGCGATTCTGCGGGCCGTTCAGGCGGCGGAGGGAGGCTATGGCTTTCCCGCTGCGTCGGATATGAGAGAGCTTGCGGAAAGAGCGGACTGACGGACAAAAGAACGGTAAAAAAATGCGGGACGGCAGCGGGAATCTCAGGGAAGATCCCCGCTGTCGTCCCGTATTTCGTCTGCCAGGGCATGGAGCTGCTTCCAGTCCAGGATCCGGATGCCCTGAGGGAGCCGTTCGATAAGACCCTCCTCGCACATTTCCGAAATCAGGTGCATCAGATGGCGGTAGGAGATGGCCAGGTATTCCGCCACCTCCGTATATTTCAGAGATAGGATTCCGCTGCTTTGCAGCCGGAGCAGGCAGGCGGCAAAATTATTCCTGCTGGGATAGGCGGTCAGATTCATGTACCGGCGGTTCTGAGCCACATTCTGACGGAAGGCCATGCTGCAGCAGAACCGGAGAAACTGGGCGTCCTGGAGCAGGCGGGCCCGGCACTTCGGGGTATCGACCTCAATGAACCGGCAGGAGGTTTGAGCGACCAGGGGAAAGGGCCTTTTGTCCTCCTCAAACAGCTCCGGAACACCGAAAAAGCTGGGGGGAGTGAAGAAATTGATCAGGGACTGGCGGCCGTTTTTATGGAAGCCGTAGAGCTTGGCCGTGCCCTTTGTCAGGTAAAGGATTCTGGTCAGCTGGTCCGTATTCCGGATAATGTATTCTCCCTTCCGGTATTCCGTGATCCGGATATAAGGCCGGATATCAAAAGAAAAATGAAGGAGAAACCGGTTGTCCTTCAGAATCTTATCTATACTTGCCTGATCGTTCAGCTGCTTCATTCCTTTCCTCCAAAAAATCGTCATAATGTGATAAATCTCATATTTTTTCCCTGTTCTCTATTATATACTAAGATCAGTAAAATTCATATCAAGTTTTTACATAGGAGTGCTGCGATGTACAAAAAAATTGATTTCAGGGTGCGCCCGCCGTACGGTCACTATCTGTCGGCCATTGAAAATGACCAGGCTCATTTTGCCAGGCTGGCAGATGCGTTCGACATGACGGTGTCGGAGTCACAGAGAACCGGGAATCTGGAGCAGTTCGTGCGGGAAATGGATGAGGCGGAAATTGAGATTTCCGTAGTTCCGGGGAGGAAAAACTCCGGCGTGGTGGGAGACGAGATGTTCGATCTGACCTCTCTCTATCCGGGAAGATTCATTATTTTTCCCTATATTGATCCCACTGATGGGGAGGAGGCGCTCAGGGAGATCGACCGTTTCCGGGCTGTATGGAATGTGCCGGGAGTGAGTGTGGAGCCCAGCTTCCAGCCCAAGCCCTACAGGTTTGACGATCCGGTGGCCTTCCCCATGTATGAAAAGCTGCAGAAAGAGGGATTATCCTTATTTATCAGCTACAGCGCCAAGCTTCTTCCCATTGTGGATCCGGATACGGTCCGCCAGCTGGGAACGGTGCTTCACCATTTTCCCGATCTGAAGATCATTGTGGGACACGGCGGATGGCCCTGGCATCTGGAGGTGATGGCCATGGCATTCAATTCGCCCAACATTTACATTGTTCCCGATATGTACGGCCTTACGGGAGCAGGAAGTCAGGACTACGTGAAGTCGGCCAATACGCTGATGAAGCATCAGATGCTGTTCGGCACAGGCTATCCAATCCTGAACATCGTGGATACTGCCAGGTTTTATGAAACCTGCGGAATAAAGGAAGCCGTGCTGCCGTATTTCTTCTACAACAACGCGGCGGGCCTGCTGGGCCTGTAAAAGGCGCAGGCGCCCAATCTGCCGTCAGAAAAAGTTAACCATAAGAAAAAGAGGAGGAAACACAAAATGAGAAAGGCATTAACAATCGGAATGGCACTCTGCCTGAGCGCATCCCTGTTCGGATGCTCATCCGGAACGGAGGAGACTTCGACTGCCGCTGCGGCGGCTGCGGAGGAGACCACGGCTGCGGAGACGGCAGAGGAGAGCGCGGAGGCGGTTTCCATTGACGACTACGTATACGAGGGAGATCCCATCGAAATCCATCTGGGAGACATCAACAGCCAGTTCCCGTTAAACCTGGCCTATAATCTGGGATTTTTGGAGGAGGAGTTTGAGGGGAGCAACGTAACCTTTACCATGGACTACTTCCAGAACGGACCGGCTATTTCAGAGGCCTTTGCTTCCGGAGATCTGGACTTTGCGGAATTCGGCGAGCAGGCCGCTATTTCAGGTATTTCCGCGGACTACGGTTATAAGATCATCGGACGGAACTGCGATACGGAAACCATGTATCCCCTGGTGACTTCCGTGGACATTACCAATGCGGAGGAGCTGAAGGGCTCCAAGATCGCCGTTTCCGTAGGAACCAGCGCCCATTACCTGCTTCTGACCTACCTGGAATCCATGGGTCTTTCTGAGAATGACATTGAGCTGGTAAATACCAACGATACTGTGACCCTTCTTGCTTCCGGCGAGGTACAGGGAGCTGCGGACCAGCTGGCCAAGTTCAGCTCCATGATTGATGCGGGAGAGGTTCATGTGTTTGCGGACGGCTCTGCCAGCGAGACCTGCCAGATCAGCGCGTTTGTGGGACGGAACGAGTTCTGCGAGCAGTACCCGGAGATCACCGCCAAGGTGCTGAGAGCGGTGCAGAAGGTAGATGACTGGATGGCGGAGAGCGAGGAAAATCAGCAGGAGGCATTCGCTGCTCTGGCTGAGATCACCCAGAGAGAGGAAAGCTGGTTCTCCACCATGTACGGCGGCTCCAATTTCGGCGCCGATCTCACAGAGCAGGATCTGCGGGTTCTGGGCGAGGTTCTGGAATTCATGAAGGCCAATGACCTGCTTTCCAATCCGGAAATCACCATGGATGACGTTCTGGATCTTACATATCTGGAAATTGCCGGATTACGGTAACGAAAAAGGCTGGCGGGCTTTTGCTATGACAGATGGCAGCCCGCCAGTCCGCATATTTGAATAAAGGAAAGGAAATGGACTGATGTTCAAGCTTAGATCAAATAACAGTGCCGGGCAGAGACGGGCGCTGCTGTGTATTGCCGTTGTGTTTCCCATCCTGGTGCTTCTTCTGTGGCAGTACGCTTCCTCCAACGGCCTGGTAAAGGCTTCC
>CALWEP010000181.1 GCA_944377325.1 uncultured Lachnospiraceae bacterium | reverse complement strand
AGTGGGTTAATTACGAGGTGTAGAAAGGAGCAGCGTATGAATTCATCGTTATAGAGATCCAGAAGTATCCGTACCATAGGGAGCTATGCGTTCTTTATCGTCGGCTGCGTGGTAATGATATTCCCCTTCGTGTGGATGTTCCTGACCAGCTTCAAGACAGTGGAGGAAAGCATGATCGTGCCGCCCACCATTCTTCCGGCGGAGTGGCAGACGAAAAACTTCCGGGATGCCATGGCGTCTCTGCCGTTCCTTTCCCTTTACAAGAATACGGCCCTGATGGTGTTCTGGAGAGTGGTGTGTGCCGTGGTATTTTCCTCCATGGCCGGCTATGCCTTTGCAAAGCTTCGCTTTAAAGGCAAAAACATACTGTTTTCTCTGGTTCTGGTGCAGATGATGCTTCCGTCCCAGATCTTCATCACCCCCCAGTACCAGATGCTGGCGAAGCTGGGTCTGACCAACAGCATTTTTGCTTTGGTATTTCCCGGCCTGGTGAGTGCGTTCGGAACCTTTTTCTTAAGACAGGCCTACCTGGGAATTCCTGATGAGATCGCAGAGGCGGCTTATCTGGACGGCTGCAATCAGTGGCAGACCTTTGTGAAGGTCATGGCTCCCCTGACCAAGGCATCCATGGCGGCTCTGGCCGTATTTACCGCAGTGTTTGCCTACGGAGACCTGATGTGGCCCCTGATTGTAAACACAGATCTGAATATGATGACTCTTTCTTCCGGACTGGCAACCTTAAGAGGTCAGTTCAGCACTAACTTCCCGGTAATGATGGCCGGCTCCCTGCTCGCCATGATCCCTATGGTGGCGCTGTATCTGTTCTTCCAGAAGCAGTTCATCGAAGGCGTAGCCATGACAGGAGGAAAGTAAGCAGTTACCCGTTGACGATATTACAGAACAGACAGGATGATAATTTATGGCTATTAAATATAATGCGGACACGAAAACCTTCATACTGGAAACGGCGGATACATCCTACCTGATGAAGGTCAGCAGATACGGAAATCTGCTCCATATGTATTACGGAGCAAAGATTCCCGACCAGGATCTGGACTATCTTCTCAGCTTTCAGGACCGGGGATTTTCCCCCAATCCCAATGAAGCGGGGAATGACAGGACCTTTTCTCTGGATTATCTGCCCCAGGAGTTTTCCACCGACAGAAGCGGAGATTACCGTTCTCCCAGCGTGGAGGTTATATGGGGGGACGGAGGAACCGCCTTTTCCGGAAAGGTTGCCGGCTATGAGATCTGTCCGGGAGCAGAGAAGGTCAAGGGGATGCCCTGCCTGCAGAAAAGCGGGAAAGAGCAGGTCGATACGCTGGTGATCCGGCTGGAGGATCCGGTGAGTCGGGTGGAGGCGAAGCTGTCCTATACCGTGTTTGAAGAGAAAAATGTGATCGCCCGGTCTGTGATTCTGGCTAATTACGGGACCAGAGATCTCCGTCTGGAGAAGCTCATGTCCGGAACGGTGGACTTCCGGGATTCAGAATATGATCTGATCTACTTTTCCGGCAGACACACCATGGAAAGAGAGATGAAGAGGATTTCCGTGGAGGATGGAATTCACTCCATCGGAAGCAGCCGCGGAACCTCTTCCCACCAATACAACCCCTTTGCCGTTCTCTGCGAGAAAAACTGCGGTGAGGACAGCGGACAGTGCTGGGGATTTTCCCTGATATACAGCGGAAACTTCCTCATGGAGGCAGAGCGGGACCAGTACAAACAGGTCCGGTTCCAGGCGGGAATTCACCCCAAGGGATTTTCCTTCCTGCTGGAACCGGGAGAGGAATTTCAGGCCCCTCAGCTGATCATGGCCTGGTCCGGTTCCGGCCTCACGGAACTGAGCCACCGATTCCATCGGCTGTTCCGGGAAAACCTGTGCCGGTCCCCTTATCAGAAAAAAGTCCGTCCGGTGCTTTTGAACAGCTGGGAAGCAGCCTACTTCGATTTTGACGATGAGAAAATTCTTTCCATTGCAAAAGCTGCTGCCGATATGGGCGTGGAGATGTTTGTGCTGGACGACGGTTGGTTCGGAAAGAGAAATGACGATTGCTCCGGCCTGGGAGACTGGACGGTGAACCGGGAAAAGATCAAGATCGGAATCGGAAAGATGTCGGATAAAATCCATGAAATGGGAATGAAGTTCGGCCTCTGGATTGAGCCGGAGATGATTTCCGAGGACAGCGAGCTTTACCGGCAGCATCCCGACTGGTGTCTGAGGGAGCCGGGAAGGCCGGCCACCAGAGGAAGATATCAGCTGGTTCTGGATTTGTCCAGAGAGGATGTGTGCCAGTACCTGATAGAGACCATGAACCGCCTGCTGGACAAGGCGGGAGCGGAGTACATCAAATGGGATATGAACCGGAGCATTACGGAGGCCTGGTCGGGGCTTCTGAGCCGGGAACACCAGGGAGAAGTTTTCCACCGCTATGTGCTGGGACTTTACCATGTGATGGATCAGGTAATTCTGACTCACCCGGATATCCTGTTCTGCGGCTGCAGCGGAGGCGGCGGAAGATATGACCCGGCCATGCTGTACTACCAGCCTCAGATCTGGTGCAGCGACAATACGGATGCCGTTAACCGGCTGAAGATTCAGTACGGCACCTCCTTTGCCTATCCGCCCTGTACCATGGAGGCTCACGTATCTGTCTGTCCCAACCATCAGACGGGACGGAGCGTTCCGCTCCGCACCAGAGGGACGGCCGCCATGGGAGGAGTATTCGGCTATGAGCTGGATCCCACTAAGATGACGGAGGAGGAAAAGGCCCAGTGCCGGGAGCAGATTCGGTTTTACCGGAAATACGCCAAGGTGATCATGGAGGGAGATTACTACCGGCTTACCAATCCCTATGAGAATCGGTATTTCACCGCATGGGAGAGCGTATCTCCCGACAGGAAGAAGGCTCTGCTGAGCATTGTGGTGACGGATAAGGAGGGCAATGACGCCCAGAGATACGTGAAGCTGAAAGGACTGGACCCGGATGGGTATTACCGGATCGAGGGCTGGAAGGGGAAATTCTCCGGAAAGCTTCTGATGAACGCAGGGGTACCTGTGCCGGACAGCCTGAAGGAATATGACAGCCTGCAGCTTGGACTGAAGATGGTATAGGAGCGGAAAAGATGAGAGACGTTGTATTTGAATGGTATGTGCCTTATGTAATGAATGGGAAACAGCGGCTGCTGAAGGCGGTGATGGTATCGGCTGCGCTCGTGTTCTTTGTGGATGCGGTATTTTTTGCGGCTGTTATGCTGGTGCCTGCGGCGGTTCTGGCGGCAACGGGCTTCTTCCTGTTCCGCAGCTGGAAATATGAGTATGAATATGTATATGTAAACGGGGACTTTACCATTTCAAAGATCATCCGCAAAGCCAAGCGGAAGGACGTTTATCATGCCTCCAGGACGGATTTTGAGGAAATCCTTCCGGGACGGACCGCTCCCCAGGGCCGGACGGCAAGGGACTTTACCTCCGGCCGTCCGGGCGCCGCAGTCTATACGATCCGCTCCAGGGGGGAGCTGATCTATATAGAAAGCGAAGAGGATTTTATAGGCGAAATGAAGAAGTATTACCCCCATATGGACAGGTGAGTGAGATGGAGAGAGAAACGGTTTTCAAACGGAGGCTGAAGAAGCATTACGACGAGCTGAAATGGCTCTACTGTGAGCTCTATGAGGGAGGCATCCATAAATTTGAGGAGCTGTGCGGGGAAATGGAGCGGCGCAGCCGGGAAAGAGACGCCGGACTGAAGCGGCTGGATAAGAAACGGGAAGAGAATCCGAACTGGTATAAGGGGAACGATATGTCCGGCATGATGATGTACACGGACGCTTTTGCCGGAACTCTGAAAGGGGTGAAGGAAAAGCTGAATTATGTGGAAGAATGCGGCGTCCGCTGCCTTCACCTTATGCCGCTGCTGGATTCTCCCGAGACGGACAATGACGGAGGCTATGCCGTATCGGACTTTACCAAAGTGAAGGCAAGTCTGGGAACCATGGAAGATCTGAAGGATCTGGCCGGAGAGTGCCACCGCCGGGGGATCAGCCTTTGTCTGGATTTTGTAATGAACCACACCTCAAGGGAGCATGAGTGGGCAGTGCGGGCCAGAGCGGGGGAGAAGGAATACCAGGACCGGTACTTCTTCTTTGACAGCTACGACATTCCCGGTCAGTATGAGGCGACCTGCCCGCAGGTATTCCCCACAACAGCTCCCGGAAACTTCACCTGGCTGGAGGATGTGAAAAAGTTTGTGATGACCACCTTCTACCCCTACCAGTGGGATTTGAATTACAGAAATCCTGACGTATTCAATACTATGGTAGATTATCTTCTGAATCTGGCCAATCACGGAGTGGATGTGGTGAGGATCGACGCGGTCCCCTACATCTGGAAAGAATTGGGAACCAGCTGCAGAAACCTGCCTCAGGTACATACCATTGTGCGGATGATGAGGATGATCTGCGAGATTGTCTGTCCGTCGATGCTGCTGCTGGGAGAGGTGGTTATGGAGCCGGCTAAGGTTGTTCCCTATTTCGGAACGGTGGAAAAGCCGGAATGCCATATGCTCTATAATGTGACCACCATGGCTTCCATCTGGCATACGCTGGCTACGGGAAAGGTATCCCTGCTGAAGCACCAGCTGGATGTGATCAACGGGCTGCCGAGAGAATATGTATTCCTCAACTATCTCCGATGCCATGATGACATTGGCTGGGGACTGGAATACGCCTGGCTCCGGAAGGAGGATATGGAGGAGGTTCCCCATAAAAAGTTTCTGAATACCTATTTTACGGGAAACTGGCCCGGTTCCAGGGCCAGGGGAGAACTCTACAATGACGATCCCAGCTCCGGAGACGCCAGACTGTGCGGAACCACCGCTTCCCTGTGCGGACTGGAGGCTGCCGCGGCGGAGGGGAACAAAGAGGAGGAAAAGCGGGCTGTGGACTGCGACCTGATGCTCCACACCTGTATGATGACTTTGTCCGGGATTCCCATGCTTTACAGCGGAGACGAGATCGGCCAGCTCAACGACTACAGCTACCGTCAGGATCCCGCTAAGGCCGCCGATTCCCGGTATGTGCACCGGGGAGCGTTCCGCTGGGATGCGGCGGAGCGGCGGAAGGAGCCGGATACGGCGGAGAATCGGCTGTTTTGCGGAATACGGCGGCTGGAGGATCTGAGAAAAAGCAGAAAGGTCTTTTCCGGAGAGGCAGCCGTGCGTACGGCGGAGACCTACGATCCGTCCCTGCTCTGCCTGGTTCGGGAGCATGACGGAGAGAAACTGGTTGCCCTGTTTAACTTTTCCGGGGAGCCGAAAACGGCCTGGATATGGGAACCGGGAGAATACGAGGATCTGCTTTCCGGTGAAAGGCTGGAGGGCGAGGGAGTGCCCATGTCTCCCTACGGAGCGCGCTGGATGATTCGGTAACGGACGCGCAGGTTCGGATAGATAGATTGAGATTGAAGATATTTTAGGAGGAAATTATGGCGAGTGTTCAGCTGAAAAATGTATGTAAAAAATATCCCAACGGATACGAGGCGGTAAAGGATTTTAACCTGGATATCCAGGATAAGGAGTTTATTATTTTCGTAGGACCTTCCGGCTGCGGAAAGTCCACCACTTTGAGAATGGTGGCCGGTCTGGAAGACATCAGCTCGGGAGAACTGATCATCGACGGAAAAGTGATGAATGATGTGGAGCCGAAGGACCGTGATATTGCCATGGTATTCCAGAGCTATGCTCTGTATCCCCACATGACCGTATATGACAATATGGCATTCTCTCTGAAGCTTAAAAAGACTCCCAAGGAGGAGATTGACAAGGCAGTTCGTGAAGCGGCCAGGATTCTGGATCTGGAGAAGCTGCTGGACAGAAAGCCCAGAGCTCTTTCCGGAGGACAGAGACAGCGCGTTGCCATGGGACGTGCCATTGTCCGCAACCCCAAGGTATTCCTGATGGATGAGCCTCTGTCCAACCTGGATGCCAAGCTGAGAGGACAGATGCGCGTGGAGATCTCCAAGCTCCATCAGCGTCTGGGAAGCACCATCATCTATGTAACCCATGACCAGACAGAGGCCATGACTCTGGGAACCAGAATCGTTGTCATGAAGGACGGCGTGGTGCAGCAGATCGATACTCCCCAGAACCTGTACGATCATCCCTGCAACAAGTTCGTGGCCGGATTCATCGGTTCTCCCCAGATGAATATGATCACTGCCGACGCAGTGGAGGAGAACGGAGATGTGGTGCTGAAATTCGCCGGCCACAGCATCGTGCTCAACGAAAAGAGAGCCGCTGCATTGAAGGCAGGAGGCTATGTGGGAGGAAAGGTGGTTATGGGAATCCGTCCTTCCGATATCCACGGAGACGCGGACAGCCTTCAGAAGTTCAGCCGCTCCTGCTTTGACACGGAGGTGCGGGTATACGAAATGCTGGGAGCGGAGGCCCTGGTATACTTTGATATCAATGAGGCAGGCTGGGTTGCTTCCCTCAATGCGAGCACCAAGGTGGCAGTGGGAGACAAGATCCGTCTTGCTATGGATACAGATAAGATCC
>CALWEP010000180.1 GCA_944377325.1 uncultured Lachnospiraceae bacterium | reverse complement strand
CATGATAAGAGGACCCCTTAAAATATCCTTTGCACCGTATGCTTCCACGACTTCCAGCGCTTTGACCGCCTCAAATTTCCCGCTGGTCACCATCACGCTGCCTCCGCATAAAACAGCTGCCAGCAGTCCCTCCACATATCCGTATACATGAAACAGAGGAAGAGGCACATAAATACTCCATCCGGGTTCGAATCCCCGGTTCAGACAGCTGGCCCAGGCACTGCGCAGAAGCATATCGTGGGTCAGCATCACTCCCTTGGGCGTCCCCGTACTTCCCGACGTATAGATGATATCCGACAGAAGCCCTCCATCGCTCACCGCAGGACTTTCTTCTCCCTGTCCCAGACGGAAGAAATTCTCCCAGCTGATCTCCTTCTCTCCCTGCGCTTCCCCGTCCAGGCGGATCACCTTTTCCAGGCATCCGATCTGCTCCAGTTCTCCCAGATGACTTCCTCCTGCGCCGTTCTCCAGCACCAGGACCTTTGTCCCCGTCTGCTCCAGAATATACTTCATTTCATCAAAGCTGGCGCCTCGGTTTACCGGGACCTTCACAGCCCCCAGCCTTGCCAGGCCAAAGGTAATGGGGATGTATTCCTCCCTGTTGGCCATGCATATTGCCACCTTGCAGCCCTGCTTTACTCCCAGAGCCGCAAAGGCTCCGGCCGCCTGTTCCGCTCGCTCTTTTTCTTCCCTGTAAGTCCAGATGCGGTCCTCGTCCGCAAAAAAACGGCTGTCTCCGTACTTCTCCTCTGTCCGGCAGAACCGATCGTATATGGTTCTGCATTCCCAGACGGGAAAGGCGGCGGCAAGCCGTTCCCGCCGCCGCCTTAAATCCTCTTCCCTGCAACCTTTCATAGCTTTTTCCTCTGATCTGCTGCGTTTTAATACATAATCAGTCCCAGTCCCACACACAGGCACAGGTTTACAAATGCCAGAACCACCGTGATCATAAACAGATGTTTGTATGCTTCCTTATGAGTCAGGTCACATGCCTGCATGGTTGTGATCATTACACCGTTCCACGGCAGGGAATCCAGCACGATGCAGGCGCAGGAAGCAATTCTGTGAAGGATCTCCGGATTCACACCCATGGCCAGATATTTGTCTGCCAGAGTGGAGCAGGCCAGCGCTACACCTCCGGAACCGGAGCCGCAGGCACCGGAGATCACCGTAACTGCCACTGCCCATGAAATCATGGGAGAGCCGCTGAAGTTGGACACCCAGTTCACCAGATAGGTAAATGTGGAGGTGATCTTGGCCACACCGCCGATACCTACTGCCGTCGACGTATTCATGATCGAGCTGATGGCATTCTGCGATCCTACGATCAGCGTATCCATCTTGTCTGTGATATTTTTCCAGAACAGCAGATAACCGGTGAGCACGCCGCAGAGCATAGCCAGGTTCACATCCAGGTTAAATCCGTTCAGAGTCACAATGATCACGGCAATCGGAATAATCGCTACCAAAGGATTGATGGCTTCCTTCTCCGCGCACTCCTTCAGCAGTCTGGTGATCTTTTCCGTGGGAACAAAGCCCTCTCCGTGCTTTGCCATCTTCTTGCTCTCATAAATCAGGTAGAAATTTGATACCAGATAGAAAAAGATCGAGCAGATCACGCTCACCAGCGGAGCTGCCTTTACCGTGGTTCCCAGATATGTAGTAGGAATTACGTTGCACAGACCGGGAGAGCCCCACAGAATATTGGGAGCGGTAAACGCTCCGGCCGCAATTGCTCCGGGAATCAGTTTCCGGCTCAGGTTTGCCTCCTTAAACAGCACCAGAGCAATGGGATAAATGGCAAATACCAGAACAAAACAGCTCACTCCGCCGTAGGTCAGCACGAATGCCGCAATACTTACGCCCCAGATGGCGTATTTTGCTCCCAGACGCAGGCCCAGCCATTTTCCTATGGAGTAAGCTGCTCCGGACACATCCATGATCCGTCCGAATACGGCGCAGACCAGAAACAGAATGAAGTATGATTTGATAAATGCCACCATGGCATCCATATATCCGCCGGTCAGAGTTTCCATCACAGGCAGGCCGGACAGAAGAGCCATGACTGCCGCCGAAAGAGGGGCGGCCACTATAATCGGAACCTTTTTGTAAATAAGAATCACCAATAACGCAAATGCGATTAATACACCCATGTCTATGTCTCCTTCTCCCTACAGAATTCCCATTTTCTTTGCCTGGAACGTCAGCTCGTCTCTGAATTTCGGATGAGCAATGGCGATCAGCGCCTGTGCCCTCTGCCTCTCTGTCTTATATTTCAGATCGGCTACCCCGTATTCTGTTACTACGTACTGCACGTCATAGCGGGACACGGTTGTTACATTCCCGGGTGCGAACCAGGGAACGATTTTGGAGATGGTATCACCCTTGGCTGTGGAGTTCAGAGTCAGTATGGATTTTCCACCTTTGGAAAGCTGAGCGCCTCTTACATGGTCCAGCTGGCCGCCGATTCCGCTGTACTGCTTTCCACCCACTGTTTCAGAGATTACCTGGCCCGTACGATCCGCTCCCATGCAGGAATTAATGGAGGTCTGTTTAT
>CALWEP010000179.1 GCA_944377325.1 uncultured Lachnospiraceae bacterium | reverse complement strand
CCCGTAAATTGGTGCGGCTGGTCTTTCGACTGCTGAAAGACAACTGCCTGTATAAGGCCCCGGAATCCATATAGGTTTGGATTCCCACGGTAAAGTCATGCCCGGCTAAAAAATCGAAAATAGCGGGGCTTGGGAAAGTGCGCCCATCTTTAGGGAAAACCAGCAAAAATCTATTGATTTTTATTCATTTTCCTCTTGACATATTACCGCTGGACTTTTATTGCTTTAGTTCTTTACAACAGGCCTACAGATACGGAAAAAGCAGGCCCTGAGGCCTGCCTGAATGATCGCTTCTGTCTTGTTTTATTTTTCTTTCGTCTGTCTGTCATCACGTTTCTGTTTCTCCTGTCCCCATGAGTATATCATCGGAAGACGTGGTGCGCAAGAAGTATTTTTCCAGCACATCCTCCAGGCACCAGCGGCCAGTGATTTCCTCCACGCTGCCCTTGACTGTCACCGGGAAAACCGCCACAACCTCCCCGTTCAGGGAATAAATGACCCGCCCCGCTTCATCGCCGGAATTCACCGGAGCCTTCAGCCGGCTTTTCCCCTCATATTTTATCTCCACTTCCTCTCCCTCCTTCAAAAGCATCTTCCATTCTCTCTCTTCCGGGGTGAGAGCGATCTCCGCCAGGGCCGGATCTCCCAGATCTCCGGATCGGGGAATTCCCCCTTCTACCGGGACGGGGGAAAAGGACCGTCTCTGCCATACGTCTCTGTATTCGTACTGTTCCAGCCCGTATTCCATCAGTTTCCTGGTGTCTGACCATTTATAGGTTTTGTGGGGCGGCCATCCGCAGCCCAGAAGAGCTACGATCAGGGATTTTCCGTCCCGTTCCAGAGCTCCCACATAGGAATAGCCTGCCCCTCCCGTAAAGCCGGTCTTTCCTGAAACAGCTCCCTCCATCATGGTGAGAAATGTGTTGTGATTCACGCAGGAGTAGGTCCCTTTTCCTTCCGTATCGGAGAACTGATAGTCGGCCGTTCCCGTGATCTTTAGAAATTCCTCTCTCTTCGGAGACTGGTAGATACAGTAGCGCATGATTCTGGCCAGGTCTGCCGCGGTGGTGGAGTGGGCCCGTTCCCTTCCCTCTTCATCCGCAGATACGGCATCCAGGCCGTTGGGCGTCACAAACCAGGTATCCTCGCAGCCCAGTTCTTCGGCTTTTTCATTCATCATGGCGGCAAACTCCTCCGCCGTTCCGCCCACGCATTCTGCCACCGCCACCGCCGTATCGTTATGTGACTCCAGCATAAGGGAATACAGAAGGTCTCTCAGATAAAACGTTCTTCCTGCGGGGGCACCCAGACGGACCTGCGGCTGGGACGCTGCCAGGGCGGAAAACTCCGCCGTCTCCTCCGGGTCTCCGTTCTCCAGAGCCAGAATGCAGGTCATGATCTTGGTCGTGCTGGCCATGGGACGGATCTCCCGTTCATTTTTTCCATAAAGAATCCGGCCGGAGGCTCCGTCCATCAGAACTGCCGCCTGAGCATAAAGAGAAATCTCCTGCTCCGTTTCTTCTCCCCATACGGTCTGCCCCGCTCCCGTACAGAGTACGGCTGCCATGCACACCGCCGCCAGAAGCTGTTTTCCTCTGCGGATCGCCATTGGACTGCGGCCTCCCGTTTCTGCTTCCTTTTATTCTATTCTCTCCCCCTGTCTATTATGTATGCAGGACGGCCCTCTTTTGCCTCACCTTTCCCTTGCGGCCGAACATACATTCTGTTATAATGAGGGCATTCCAGGATTTGAGAAATGAGGTGTCTTTGTGGAAAGAGAGCGGCTGATTTTTCATATTGATGTGAATTCCGCATTTTTGAGCTGGGAGGCGGCCAACCGCCTGAAAAAGGATCCTTCCTCCCCGGATCTGCGCGCCATCCCGTCCGCAGTGGGCGGTGATGCCAGCAAACGTCACGGCATCGTTCTGGCCAAGTCTTCACCGGCCAAACGCTTCGGCGTTGTCACAGGCGAACCTCTGGCTCAGGCCCTGAAGAAATGTCCCGGTCTGGTCATTGTTCCTTCTCATTTTGAAATCTATATTGAAAACTCCCGAAAGCTGATGTCTCTTCTGGAGGAATATACGCCGGATCTGGAGCAGTTCAGCATTGATGAAGCTTTCCTCGATATGACGGAAACCATCCATCTGTTCGGCACCCCGCTCCATACGGCAGAAGTCATACGAAACAGGGTGCGCAGCGAACTGGGCTTTACGGTGAATGTCGGCATCTCTTCCAATAAGCTCCTGGCTAAAATGGCCTCCGATTTTGAAAAGCCTGACCGGACCCATACTCTGTTCCCCCGGGAAATCCGGGAGAAAATGTGGCCCCTGCCCATCCGTGATCTGTTTCTGGTGGGAGGCTCCGCCCAGAAAAAGCTGGAGGCCCTGGGGATGCACACCATCGGCGACGCAGCCCGCTGCAGCCCCGACATTCTGAGCCTTCATCTGGGCGAAAAGTATGCCCGCCTGATCCATAACTATGCCAACGGCATCGATCCTGAGCCGGTGGTCACTCAGCCGGCCGCAAGAAAAGGCTGCGGCAACCGGATCACTCTGTCGCGGGATGTGGACTCCCTGGAGGACGGCTGTCAGGTTCTTCTTTCCCTGGCAGAGACCGTAGGCGCCCGCCTTCGGGCCGACGGGAAGATGTGCAGCCAGATCTGCGTGGAGCTGCGGGACTGGCGTTTCCGCTCCTCCTCCCACCAAGGACTTCTGGATACTCCCACCGACTCCACCTCAGTGATTTACGAAGAGGCCTGCCGCCTTTTAAGGGAATTCTGGGATCTCACGCCGGTCCGTCTCATGGGTATTCGCGCCGGAAAGCTGTCAGAGCGGGACTTTGTCCAGATGAGCCTGTTTGAAACAGAGCAGGACAGGAAGCGTCTGGAAATGGAAAAAACCGTGGACGCCATCCGAAAGCGCTTCGGTGCGGACAGCATTAAGCGGGCCAGCTTTCTCTCCGGCAATGCCCTGGTGGACCATGCCGCTTCCAAACACAAGCATTTAAGTTCCAAAAAGGAGGAACCGGATGACAGCAAGGATTCTTCATTATGATATTCAACCGGATGATTCCGGTCTTTCCCTCGAACAGTATCTGAGGCAGCTGGGCTGCTCCCGCAATGTGATTTCCCGCCTTAAGACATCCGCCGGCGGACTGACCGTCAACGGGATACCGGCCTTCTCCAACC
>CALWEP010000178.1 GCA_944377325.1 uncultured Lachnospiraceae bacterium | reverse complement strand
GGCTACCTGCAGCTGAACACGGAAGGCTACGGCGGCATGCTCTGCTCCACCTGGATGGACCGTCCCCTGTCTCTGGCCGGCCGCGTGCTGGTACGGGAGGGAAACACCATCTCCACCCGTCTGGTTGCCTTTGACCGCGACCTGCTCATTATCCCCAATGTGGCCATCCACATGAACCGGGACGTGAACAACGGCTTCAAATACAACAACCAGGTCGATATGCTTCCCCTCTTCTCCGCAGGAGAATGCGGAGAAAACAGCTACTATGAGCTGATCGCCCAGGAACTGCACGTATCCAAAGAGGACATTCTGGGAATGGATATGTACCTTTACAACCGGACCGCTCCCGTGATCTGGGGGGCGAAGGAAGAATTCATCTCCTCTCCCAAACTGGATGACCTGCAGTGCGCCTACACCTCTCTGAAGGCCATGCTTCAGGCGGACAATCCTCACTGCGTTTCCGTATATTCCTGCTTCGACAACGAAGAAGTAGGCTCCGGCACCAAGCAGGGCGCCTGCTCCACCTTCCTGAGAGACGTGCTTCAGAGAATCAACCGGTGTCTGGGCTTTTCCGACGAAGACTACTGCCGCGCCGTGGCAAAGAGCTTTATGGTATCCTGCGACAACGCCCATGCGGTCCATCCCAACCATCCGGAAAAAACAGACGCGGAAAACTGCACCTATATGAACAAAGGCGTGGTGATCAAATTCTCCGCCAACCAGAAGTACACCACCGACGGCATCAGCTCCGCCGTATTTACGGAAATCTGTCACAAGGCGGGAGTGCCGGTTCAGTACTTTGCCAACCGCAGCGACGCCGCAGGCGGCAGCACTCTGGGCAATCTCTCCTCCCAGAAGGTTTCCATGCACACCGTGGATATCGGTCTGCCTCAGCTGTCCATGCATTCCTCCTATGAAACGGCAGGAATCCGGGATTCCCGGTATATGGTGGACGCTCTCACCGCCTTCTACAATACGGATCTGCGGATCACGGACAGCGATTCCTTTGAGCTGGCCTGAGCAGACGGGAGGATTATGAAACGCATTCATATTGACAACCTGTATCTGGCCAAAAAGCTGCCGGAGGATTACCGAAGAGTTTTTGATGAAATCAGCGGGATCATTCTCGCCGATTCTTCCCTTTCCGACCTGGACAAGAGCGCAGCTGCAAACGCAGTCCTGGAAAGCTGCCGGAAAAATGCCCGGGCAGGCGTTTCCGCCTCCCAGGCATTTCCCGACCCTCCGTCCCGCTATGCGGTCCGTTTTTCCGGCGGACCGGCTTTAAAGGAAATGAAAGAAAAGCTGTGCCGCCAGGACTATGAAAAATTCGTGATCAGCTCCATCTGGACCGTATTTACTGTGAGCATTGTCCTTCTTTTTCTGAACAATCTGGTCACCGGCCGCTACCTGCTGGCCTACTGGGCGGACGCGGCCGTCGGCTGTATCGCAGGAGCCGTTGCCGTCCAAAACTACAGGGTACGCCATCGGATCGTAAAACGCTACGAACTGGGAAGCCTATATCTCCGGCTGGACCTGGTCACTCTGAGCGCCTGCGTATTTATTAAGCTGGTATCCCGTTCCAATTTTGATATCACCTATCTGCTGCTGGTGATCTCCTTCTTCGTAAGCAAGAAGAACGCCTCTCCCCGGTTTGAGCGGCTTCTTTCCTCCTGCTCCCAAACAAAGGTATAAATTTCGGCCCCTTTTCAGGGGCCGTTTTTTTGTCATTCTTCTTTTTTCCTGGCCGGAAACTCCAGTTCCAGAAGGAAGCGCTCCCCTTCCCTCCGGCATCCGAATCTGCCTCCGTGACAGCTCATGATCTTTTCACAGGTCTTCAGGCCGATATTGCTGCTTTCCTTTCTGTCCGCCGTACTGCTGACAGAATTGGCAAATCTTATGATAAGGGAATTTTCCGTCTGCCGGTATTCCACCTGAACCGGTCCGGACCGGTCTGCGTATTTCAGCAGATTGGAAAAGACATTGCCGAACACCCTTCTCACCAGGCGGATGTCCACCATCAGGCTGCAGCGGATCTCATCCGTTTCCCTCTCTATGAGAAAACCCTCGTTTTCCAGATCAAACAGGCTTTCCTCCACAATCTGCCCCAGCAATTCCGCCCCGTGCACCTCCGTCAGCTCCGTCTCCTCCTCGTCCTTCCCGTAAACAATGAAGTATTCGAACAGCTTGTCCGACAGCTCCTTGATCTGATAAGCCTTATCCCTTACGGCAGAGAGGCACCGTTCCAGCTGTTCCCTGCTTTCGCACCGGTCCATCTGCAGAATATCCACGTAGCCCAGAAGGGAGGTGAGGGGCGTGCGCAGATCGTGAGACATGGCCGTTACCAGCTCCCTGTTGGCGTTTCTGGCACGCTCCTCCTGCTCCTGCCGTTCCTTTATGGCCAGACGCATGGCATTCATCTCCGCTGCCAGAGACGCGAGCTCGTCCTTTCCTCTGACGGTAATGGCATAGTCCAGGTCACCGCCCTTAAGAATATGAATTTCCCTCTCCAGAAGAGCGATATACTGAACCTTTCCGTGAATAAAGAGGAGCAGAAGAATCATAAACACCAGAACGGAGACTGCTCCGCTG
>CALWEP010000177.1 GCA_944377325.1 uncultured Lachnospiraceae bacterium | reverse complement strand
TCTATTCTAGCATATTTTCAGAGGAAAAGAAAATAGCAATTTACATAATTTTTTCTTTCATTTCTCCTGTTGCAATGGCTCTTTTCCAATGTTAGAATGAAGCGTACGAAAAGAGCCGGCAGCGTGCCGGCAGGAAAGGAGTCACACTATGAGATTACGCCACATAAAAGGCGCAGAACAGCAGATTGCGGAAAGCCCGTATGTCATCCAGGAACCGGAAGCCTTAAAAGGCCGCTGGCGTGAACATTTCGGCAACAGCAATCCGCTTGAAATAGAGGTGGGAATGGGAAAGGGCAAATTCATCATGGACCTGGCCGCCGCCAACCCCGGAATCAACTATCTGGGCATCGAACGCTATTCCAGCGTTCTTCTGACAGCCCTTCAGAAAAGAGCGGAACTGGAGCTCCCCAATATCTTCTTTCTCTGCATTGACGCAGGGGAAATGACTTCCTATTTCGCTCCCGGAGAGGTGGACCGGATCTATCTGAATTTTTCCGATCCGTGGCCCAAAGACCGCCATGCCAAGCGCCGCCTTACCTCTCCCGTCTTTCTCCGGGTATATGACAGCATCCTGAAGCCTGACGGAGTCCTGGAATTTAAAACCGACAATCGTGGCTTATTCGAATATTCTCTGGAATCCATCCCCGAGGCGGGATGGAACGTTCTGGAATCCACCTTTGACCTTCACCGCAGTCCCATGGCGGAAGGGAACGTGATGACGGAATATGAAACCAAGTTTTCTGCCGAAGGCAAGCCGATCTGCAAGCTTATTGCCTCCAGAAGCAAATCCTTTTAGAATAGAAGCTGTCCCTCTGCATAAACTAAATAAAAGGCACGCGGGGTATTTGCCATGTCATTTCGGGAGCATATGACAAAAAAGCTTTGCTGCTCATTCTGCGACAAGCCGGATATTAACAGGAAAGCCCTTCGGCTCAGAAAATGTTTTGCGGAGGCTGACCGCGCCTTAAACGGCAGACGCTGCGGCAGGTGCGGAAAGCACAAATAATCAAGGAGGTATTACTTTATGGAGTACGTATTTACAGCTGCCGGTTTTGAAAAAGAGGTCCTTCGTTCTGCAGTTCCCGTGGTGGTGGACTTTTACGCGGACTGGTGCGGTCCCTGCAAAATGATGGCTCCTGTGGTGAAGGAGCTGGCTTCTGAATTTGAAGGCCGGGCCAAAGTAGGGAAACTCAACGTGGACCACCACCCGGAGATCGCCCAGCAGTACGGGATCATGTCCATCCCCACCCTTCTGATCCTAAAGGACGGCCAGGTCTTTTACAAAGCCATCGGTGTACAGTCCAAGCAGACGATCGCCGATGCCTTGAAAAAGGCGCTGCTGTAATTTTCTCCGCCGGCCTTATCAGCCGGCGGGCTTTCTTTGCTCCGCAAAATCCTTTATTTTTACAGGGTTTTCACCTTTCTTAAAAAAATTAAATTTTTTTAAAAAAAGTGTTGACTTTTCAAGACCCATGCGCTACAATAATGAACGTGCCGCTGATGAGACACAAAACAAAAGGAAAAAACTTCATACCAAGCGCCTTTAGCTCAGTTGGTAGAGCAGTAGACTCTTAATCTATTTGTCCAGGGTTCGAGTCCCTGAAGGCGCACTGAAAAGCACTGTTTTTGGCGGTTCAAACGCCGGGGACGGTGTTTTTATTTTGTTTCCGTCCGGCGCCTGCGGCTGCCCCACAAAATTATTATCATTTTCTGTCAATTTTCTCCTCTCTATTGCTCCCCCTTCCATCCTATGTTATAATAATAACGCTTGGAAATTCTATTCCAGGACTATGTACGTCCCTCAATCAGGGCGTTCATTCTGCAAAGGAGAACACGGATATGGAAAATATGGATTTCAACACAGATTACCATTCCCAGAATACCGAAAGCATGGTCCCCGAGCCTTCCGTTAAAGATTTCATCGGCTGGCTGCTGATTCCTACGGTTCTGGGTTTTTTCACCTGCGGCATCGGATCTCTGATTCTGCTGATCGTATGGGCATTCAGCAATAAAAACCGTGTAAGGGGGAATTTCGCCAAGGCGCAGCTTTTAGTTATGATTATCAGCTTCGTTCTCGGCCTGATCCTTTACGTGATCTGCGGCACCGCTCTTCTGGCTCTGGTAGGAACTTCTTCCTATTGATCGGAAGAACCGCCGGGAAAACAGGCAAATACGAATCATCCTTTAAAAAGATGGGGAAATCCCCATCTTTTTAAAATAAACGGTTCGCCGCAGCGATCGGATTCATACTTTCTTCCGGCAGCGGCGCACGGATATCTTTGACAACAAAGGAGGACAATTATGGGAAGCACGGACAATCTCGGCAGCTGGGAGGACATCCGCCGGGGCGTGGTGGAGGCCGAACAGCTTATCAGCCAGAAGCAGTTCAATGCGTCCATGGTAAAATCCCTTCAGGTGCTGAATCTTATGGTAAAAAGTCTGGCGGAAAAGGCCTGCATCGTCGACACTGACATGATGTCCATGATCGATCAGCTTTATCAGAACCGCTGGATTTCCAAATCCACCTGCGAACATTACCACAGAATACGGACGATCGGCGCAAAAGCGCAGAATGACGGCTCCAGCAACGCCTATGACGCCAGCCAGGCCTATCAGCTCCTGAGCCAGGAGGTTTACACCTTCGCCAATGAATTCTATAAAGTAAAAAAGAAAAAAAATATTCTCTCCGGCGGATCGAGAACAGCGGCAAAAAATACGCCGGCAGCAAGGAGCGCCGTAGCTGCCAGAGTCTCCTCAGCCCGTCAGGCAGACGCCGAGCAGGCAGCCTCATCGGAAGACGAAGCTGTCCTCTCTCCTGAGACCGTTTCCGCAGAAGACGGCCTTTCTTCTGTTTCCGTTCCGGAGACGGAAAAAACCCCGTTTGCCGTAAAAGGAATTTTCCGCGGAAAGGTTGCCCGGCCGGAAGCCTCTTCCCAGGAAGACCGGCCGGAATTTCCGGTTCTCACCCCTCCGGAAGCTGAAGAAGACTTCTCCGACGTTCCTTCCGGTGATCCGCAGGAGCCGTCTGCAGAAGAATGCGAAGAGGCGCAGGAGGCCGCCGTCCCCGAACCGGAGGACGAAACGGAGACCTCGGCTGACGCCTCCTCTGACCTGGAAGATTTTGACGAGATCAATCTGGACAGTGAGGAAGCTTCCGCCCCCATTGATGACGGCTATCCCCGCCTGTCTCCCTACGGGAACACGGAAAGCCGCGCGCCTGAGAGGATCATCCGCATCCCCAATCCCGGAGCCCAGGACGAGAAAAATCCCCGGTCCCTGGCCGCCGCTGCCAGAGACAGGGAAACGCGCCAGATCAGCGCTCCCAGAGCCACAGGCAGTTATTCCGCCCCTGTGCGCCGGCCGGCGGTGAGCAAACGCCGCAGAAGCTTCCGGGCCGAGGACCTGCTGAAAATTCTTATCCCCATAGCAATCATTATTCTGCTGCTCATCATCATCAGCCAGCTGCGCCCTGACCGCCGCCCCACACCGTCGGGATCTGCGGCAGAAACCGTACAGACAGAGGAAAGCGGCAGCGAAAGCTTTGAGGAAGAAACTTTCCCGGAGGAAACCTCCGCTTCCGAAACCACCGCTGCGCCGGAAACAGAGCCGACCGCTACGGCAGCTCCCGAAACCACCGCCGCTCCTGAGACGGAACCGGCCACTACGGCAGCTCCCGAAACCACCGCTGCTCCCGAGACGGAGCCGGCCACTACGGCAGCTCCCGAAACCACCGCCGCTCCTGAGACGGAGCCGGCCACTACGGCAGCTCCCGAAACTACCGCTGCTCCCGAAACGGAGGCGGCTGCCCCAACCTACATCACCACCACAGAGCTTTACGTGCGTCCCCAGCCGTCTTCCGACAGCGGCACCCTGGGCGTTCTTGCCGCCCATGCCCCTGTAGAATATGTGCGGGCTTACAACGAAACCTGGGCAGTGATCATATATGAAGGACAGGAGGCTTATGTGTCTTCCCGTTACCTTACTCAGCAGTAAAAGCTTAAATTTCAAACCTGCGTCTTTATGAAGCACGCGCCGCCAGGCGCGCCATCCGGAAAAAGGACCGTATCGGGCTGCCCGATACGGTCCTCTTTCATTTCCTTATTCTGTCCGCCCGCCGAAAAATTCCTCCAGCAGACTGCTTACCGCTTCCTCCGGTATGCCGGGGAGATTTCTGACCGACAGCAGAAACTCTCTGGCCTGGTCGCTCTGAGGAAGCATGTAGCCTCCTTCCCGGCAGAGATCCTCCGCCGTCAGCCTGGCAGATCTGACGATGGCCCGGGCCAAAACTCCCGGCAGTGCGGCCGCAATGGTCTCCTGACGGTTTTTGCTTCTGATCAGCACCCGCAGCGCATCCTCGACCTTCTTCTCCTTCGGCTGCTGAGGAGGCATCTTCTTGGGAACCATGGAAATGGCTCCCGACGGGCAGGCTTCGGCACAGGCTCCGCAGCCGATGCATTTTTCCTTGTCAATTATGCTGTTCTCCGTATCCGATGCTCCCGTAGGGCATACGTAAAGGCAGAGACAGTCCTTCGTACAGAGCCGGAGGTTTCTTACCGCATATTTTTCCGCCATTATCTTGTCCCTCCTTCCACCCGCTCAAATTTCCACCCGGGAACCTTGCATACCGGACACAGCTCGGGAGCGATGTCTCCCACGTAGATAAAGCCGCAGACCGTACATACGAACACGCCCGTCCCTTTAAACATTCCCGGCCCTTCCGTTTCATAGCGGTCCAGCAGAGAATCCAGCATTCTGGTCACCTTCTCGCTCCACACCAGGCTCCGCAGAGCGCCTCTGTCTGCCGCTGCTGAGGCGGCGCTGTGCCCGTAAGGATATCCGATCTCCAAATCTTTTTTCACCAGCCGGGCCACTTCCTCCAAGGAAGGTTCTTCCTCCCGTTCTCCGTTCTTCCTGAAAAATTCCGCCAGCAGGCGGTATTTTTCAGCCGCTTCCGGCAAATACTGTTTTTCACAGCCCTGAGCCAGATTGGAACAGATTACGCTCATTTCCATGGGAGACAGCTCCCTCATCTCCTCCGAAATCGGGGAAACAGTCTCGCCGGCAGGCGTTTCTGCAGCAGTCTCAGTCTCTTCCTTTTTCTCCCGGAAGCTTCCCTTTCCCGCCCCGCACCAAGGGCAGACCCAGCTCTGCGGAAGCTCCTCCCACCTGGTTCCCGGCGCGATTCCCTTTTCCGGAACTCCTTTCGCCTCATCGTACACATATCCGCATACGGAACATACATATTGCTTCATGCCTTCCCCATCTCCCCTTTCCTCATTTTTTTCATATTAACATACGCCCCTGTTTTTTTCTGTGACAATGTTACATTTCTCTCCCTTTCCATCCCCTTTTCTTTTGTATAATAATTCTTTCCTTTTTCCCGCGGAAAAGGCGCCGATGTCAGGAGTGCACAATAAATCAAGAGCAAAGCTGTAGAAATTTTTGGAATTTTTCATAATATTTTGTTAATTATTGACCATAGTATTTTAATCCTAAGGGGAGTATGATGGTAGATAACTATTGTACTTATATAAATACAAGACCGATACCGGCAGGAGGCGCATATGAACAATATCATCAGCAAAATCTCCCAGATAGAAGCTTCTGCCGCATCCATTATGGAAGCGGCCGGAGAGAGGAAAAAAGAATACGAAAAAGAAATGGGAGAAAAAACGGCAGCCTTTGACAGAGACCTGGAGGAAAAAACTGCCGCGCAGATCAGAGAACTGCGGAGTGCCATGGAGCAGGAGGCCCAGGCTCAGCTGGAGGAACAGAGGAAAAATGCGGACCGCATCATCCGCCACATGGAAGAGCTTTATAAGAGCCGCCACGCCCAGTATGTGGAAAACCTGTTCCGGTCTATGACAAAGGAGTGATGACATGGGAAATCTGCTGACCTACGGCGGCCTGGCCGCAAAGGTCCGAGCCATGGAAAGCCGCTTTATTACAGACAGGCAGCTGACGGAGCTGGCAGGTCTCTCCTCCGTGGGAGAGGCGCTGGAATTCATAAAGTCCCAGCCTGCTTACGGCGATCTCCTTTCCTCCGCGGACAGCGGCATCCACCGCTCTCAGCTGGAAAAGCTGCTGTATCTCTCCCGCTATCGGGATTTTGAAAAGCTGTACCGCTTTTCCGGCCCCGGACCGCGAAAATTTCTGGACCTGTATTTTTCAAATTTTGAAGTTTCTCTGCTGAAGCGATGCCTGAGAAACATTGCCCACCCGGACAAGGATGCCTCGGATCTTTCCATGTTTCAGGACTTTTTCGCCCGCCATTCCGGCCTGGATGTCCGGAAGCTGACAGAAGCGTCCTCGGTGTCCGAGCTGACCCAAGCCCTTAAGGGCACCTTTTACTTTTCCCTGTTTTCCTCTCTGGAGGAGCAGGAGAACCCTTCCGTCTTTGATTATGAAATCCAGCTGGATCTCTGTCACTTCCGCTGGATCTGGAAAATCAAGGATCGTTTTATGAACAAAGCGGAGCGCCGGGTTCTGACCCAGTGCTTCGGAACGCAGCTGGATATGCTGAACGCTCAGTGGATCTACCGGTCAAAAAAATATTACCGGCTCGCTCCCGATCAGATCTATCCCCTGTTGATTCCGGTTAATTACCGGCTGAAAAAGGAGGATATCATCCGGCTGACAGAGGCAGGAACCGTAGATGAGTTTTTTTCAGTTCTTGACGAAACCTTTTACGGCGCGCTGCCGCAGACGGATATCAAGGCTCAGCCTGATCTGGAGGCTCTCTATGAGCAGGTCATGAACCGGATCCACTCTATGACGGCCCGGAAGGATCCTTATTCCGCCGCCATACTGAATTCCTATTTTTACTTTAAAAATCTGGAAATCCACCGGCTGATCACCGCCGTGGAAGGAATCCGGTACGGCGTTCCTGCCGCTGAGATCGTTTCCTACATTATAAAAAACAACAAAGGGGGTAACCAAACGTGATCGAACCGATGAAATTTATCAGCATCACCGGGCCAAAGGCAGACATTGACCGGGTCGTGGACAAATACCTGTCCAAATACGAGATCCAGCTGGAAAACGCCCTGTCTGAACTCCGGTCCGTAAAGGATCTGAGGCCCTTTACCGAAACCGATCCCTACAAAGACATGACCGCCAGAGCGCAGACCCTGGCCGCTCCTTTAAAGGAACGGCCCTCCCAAGCTCCTGAGGCGGTCGGAGATGTGAGCCTGGAGGAAGCGCTGGATACCGTAGCGCGGATCACCTCCGATCTGGCCGCCTGGGAAAAGGAAAAAAAGGAGCTGGAGCAGCAAGTAACCGCTCTGGAAGAGTCCCGGGCCCGCATCTCCCCCTTTGCCGATCTGAACTACAACTTAAGCGCTATTCTTCATTTTAAATACATCCATTTCCGGTTCGGGCGGATCCCGAAGGAATATTTCCGGAAATTTACGGATTACGTCTATGACACTATAGATACCGTATACTATAAATGCAGCGAAGAGGGGGATTACGTGTGGATCGTGTATTTTGTCCCCGAATCCCTGTCAAAAAAAATTGACGCCATCTATGCATCCATGCATTTTGAGCGGTATCTGATCCCGGACGAGTATGACGGAACTCCCATGGAAGCTGGGGAAGCTCTGGAACAGAAAATCAACGGAATGAAGGAAGAGATCTCCCGGCTGAAGGATCGCCAGATCTCCTGCCTGGAAGAAAACCGCAAGGCTATTCTGGCGGCGGAATCAAGGCTCACCCGGTTTTCCGCAAACTTCAGCGTGAGAAAAATGGCCGCCTGCACCCACCATGAGGATTCCACCTTCTATATCCTCTGCGGATGGATGGCCAAAAGTCAGGCGGAGGCATTCCGGGAAGAGCTCTGCAGCGATCCCGACGTATTCCTTATTGTGGAGGAAAATCACGGCAACGTACTGAGCAAGCCGCCTACCAAGCTGAAAAATCCCGGTCTGTTCCGGCCCTTTGAGCTCTTTCTGCGGATGTACGGCCTCCCCTCCTACGAGGAATTCGATCCCACTGTTCTGATCGGCCTTACCTATTCCTTCCTGTTCGGCTTTATGTTCGGCGATGCGGGACAGGGGCTGTGCCTGCTGGCCGGAGGCTTCCTTCTTTACCGGATCAAAAAGCTGAACCTGGCGGCCATCATATCCTGCTGCGGCTTTTTCTCCACCATATTCGGCTTCCTGTTCGGCAGCGTATTCGGATTTGAAAATGTGATCCGCCCCCTCTGGCTTCGTCCGACGGACGCCATGACGGAGCTTCCGTTCATCGGAAAACTGAACACCGTATTTGTAGTAGCCATTTCCATAGGAATGGGAATCATCCTGCTGACCATGATTCTGAACATTGTAAACAGCGTCCGTGAAAAGAACGCGGAAAAGCTCTGGTTTGACACCAACGGAGCCGCCGGCCTTGTGTTTTACGGCAGTGCAGTGGCCTCCATCGTCCTGTTCATGACCGGAAATCCCGTTCCCGGAGCGGCCGTGGCTGCCCTGATGTTCGGCATTCCCTTGGTACTCATGTTTTTCAAAGAGCCTTTAACCGCCTGTCTGGAGAAAAAGAGCCGGAAAGCGGCCCCCGGAGGAAAGGCCATGTTTGTGATTCAGGGCTTTTTTGAACTGTTTGAAGTACTGCTCAGCTATTTTTCCAACACCCTTTCCTTCGTCCGTGTGGGCGCCTTCGCCGTAAGCCACGCAGCCATGATGGAGGTGGTTCTCATGCTGGCCGGCGCAGAAGCCGGATCCCCCAACTGGCTGGTAGTCATTCTGGGAAATCTCTTCGTCTGCGCCATGGAAGGACTGATCGTGGGAATCCAGGTGCTTCGTCTGGAATACTATGAGCTGTTCAGCCGTTTCTACCGCGGTACGGGACGGGAATTCAAGCCCTACGGAAAAGCCGAGGCCTGACCGCCCCGGCATTTACAGAAAAATCCATAAAATGAGAGGAGAGTCTATCATGTCATTATTAGTTAAAATTACTCTGTCTGCTGCGCTGATTCTCAGCATTGCCGTACCCTTCGGAGCTTTCGCTCTCGGTGAAAAGACGAAAGGCCGCTATAAAACTGCCCTGGCCTGCAATACCGTTCTGTTCTTCGGCGTAATGGCCGTATCCGCCTTTCTCATGTTCAGCGGAAACGCCTATGCCGCAGAAGAAGCTGCCCAAGCCTCTTCCGCTTCCGGTATGGGCTATCTGGCTGCCGCTCTCTCCACCGGTCTTTCCTGCGTAGGCGGCGGCATCGCCGTATCCGCAGCAGCCTCCGCCGCTCTGGGCGCCATCAGCGAGGACTCTTCCATTCTCGGTAAGTCCCTGATTTTTGTCGGCCTGGCAGAGGGCGTATGCCTTTACGGTCTGATCATTTCCTTCATGATTCTGGGGCAGCTGTAATATGAAAATGTATCTGATCAGCGACAACATCGACACCTACACCGGCATGAGGCTGGCCGGCGTAGAAGGAGAGGTTGTTCATGAAAAGGAAGAGCTCCGGGCTGCCCTGGACCGGGCTCTGGCAGACAGGGAAATCGGGATCATCCTTCTCACGGAAAAATTCGGAAGGGACTATCCCGACGTGGTAAACCAGCTGAAACTGGATCACCGGATTCCCCTGTTCGTGGAAATTCCCGACCGTCACGGAACGGGACGGAAGCCCAACTTTATCACAGATTATGTAAACGAGGCCATCGGCCTGAAACTATAAAAAGGCAGGTGATCAGACATGACTACTGAGGAAAAATTACAGCATTTCCTGGAATTCTGCATGGAAGACTCCAGAGCCCGCAGCGCCCGGATGCTGGATGACTGCACCGCAGCCCTGGAAAAATCCTTCGAAGAGCACAAGGCAGAAGCAGAACACCGGGCAGCCATGCAGCTCCAGTTTGAAAAAGACCGGATCCGCAGAGATATCAATAAGCAGCTGGCAATGGAGCAGCTGAAGATCAAGCGTGAGCTGAGCCAGCGGCAGGACGAGCTGAAGGATATGCTTTTTGTGGAGCTGAGAAACCGTCTGGCCTCCTTTATGGAGACGCCGGAATATCAGCATATGCTGGAAAAACAGATTAAAGAAGCGGCTGAATTGGCAGGAAGCGAGCCTCTCACCGTCTACCTGGATCCGGCGGACGAAGACAAGCTCCGCCGCATCGCTCTCCACGCCGGAAAAAAGGCGGATGTCCGCCTCAGCCAGTACTCCTTCGGCGGAGGCTCCCGGGCGGTAATCCAGTCCAAGAATATTCTCATTGACAACTCCTTCAATTCCCTGATCGGAGAAGCAAAGCGTCATTTTACATTCCATCCTGCAGGAAAAGGAGGCTCGGGCCATGACTAAAACAGGAACAATCTACGGCATCAACGGCCCCATTGTTCACGTCAGGGGTGATGTGGGCTTTGAAATGCACGAAATGGTAACCGTAGGACCAAACCGTCTGGTGGGCGAGGTTATCGGCCTTTCCTCCCAGTCCACCACCATTCAGGTGTACGAGGAAACCACCGGCATCCGCCCGGGAGAGACGGTCGTCGGGTCGGGAGCGCCCGTATCCGCCGTTCTGGCCCCCGGAATCCTGGGCAACATTTTCGACGGAATCGAACGTCCCCTGAAAGAAATCGCCAAAACAGGAGGAGACTACATTCCCCGGGGAGTCAGCGTCGATTCTCTGGACCGGAAAAAGCTGTGGGACACCCACATCACCGTAAAAAAAGGAGAACGGCTTTTCCCCGGAGCCATCATTGCCGAAGTGCCGGAAACTCCGGCCATCGTCCACAAGGTCATGCTTCCTCCCGATCTGGAGGGCTTTGTGACGGATGTGGCGGAAGACGGAAAATATACCATTGACCAGAAGCTTCTGACCCTTCAGCTGCCGGACGGAACGGAGCGGGAAATTACCATGACCCAGCGGTGGCCGATCCGCGTACCCAGACCTGTCGCCAAGCGCTTCCCTCCCACCGTTCCCCTGATCACCGGCCAGAGAATCCTGGATACCATGTTTCCTCTGGCCAAAGGCGGCACCGCCGCCATTCCCGGCGGCTTCGGAACAGGAAAAACCATGACTCAGCATCAGATCGCCAAATGGTCCGATGCCGACATCATCATCTATATCGGCTGCGGTGAACGCGGAAACGAAATGACTCAGGTTCTGGAGGAATTCTCCCAGCTGATCGATCCCAAGTCCGGAAATCCGCTGATGGACCGGACCACCCTGATTGCCAACACCTCCAATATGCCTGTGGCAGCCCGTGAAGCCAGTCTTTATTCCGGCCTGACTCTGGCGGAGTATTACCGGGATATGGGCTACCATGTGGCGATCATGGCCGACTCCACCTCCCGGTGGGCTGAGGCGCTCCGGGAGCTGTCCGGACGGCTGGAGGAAATGCCTGCCGAGGAAGGCTTCCCCGCCTATCTGGCCTCCCGCCTGTCCGCCTTCTATGAACGGGCCGGCATGATGCAGAACCTGAACGGAACGGAGGGCTCCGTATCGATCATCGGGGCCGTCTCTCCCCAGGGAGGAGACTTCTCCGAACCGGTTACCATGAATACGAAGCGCTTTGTCCGCTGCTTCTGGGGACTGGATAAATCCCTGGCCTACGCCAGACACTTTCCTGCCATTCAGTGGCTTTCCAGCTACTCGGAGTATCTGACGGATCTGGCCCCCTGGTACACCGGACATGTGGACCGAAAATTTGTGGATTACCGGAACCGGCTGGTATATCTCCTCACTCAGGAAAGCAGCCTGATGGAGATCGTAAAGCTGATCGGCAGCGACGTCCTTCCCGATGACCAGAAGCTGATCCTGGAGATCGCCCGGGTGATCCGGGTGGGCTTTCTTCAGCAGAATGCCTTCCATCCCGACGACACCTGCGTTCCCATGTCCAAGCAGTTCAAGATGATGGAGACCATCCTGTACCTTTATAAAAAATCCAGGTCTCTGATTTCCATGGGCATGCCCATGTCCGTGCTGAAGGAGGACAAGATCTTCGACAAGGTGATCACCATGAAATATGACATCCCCAACAGCAAACCGGAGATGTTCGACGACTATAAACGCATGATCGACAAGTTCTACGATGACGTCGTAGAGCGCAACGCATAAGCAAAGGAGGGTTTCTGCCATGGCAGTTGAATATCTGGGCCTGAGCAAAATAAACGGGCCCCTGGCCGTGCTGGAGGGCGTCCGCGGAGCGGCCTATGACGAAATCGTGGAAATGACCGTAAAAGGCTCCGAACCGCGGCTGGGGCGCATCATTGAAATCTATGATGATCGGGCGGTGATCCAGGTGTACGAGGGCACCGACGGCATGGCCCTGCGGAATACCCATACCCGGCTCACCGGCCGTCCCATGGAACTGGGAGTATCGGAAAAAATGCTGGGACGGACCTTCAACGGCATCGGAGTTCCCATCGACGGCCTGGGCGAAATCGAGCCGGTCAAAAAGCTGGATGTGAACGGAAAACCCCTGAACCCAGTGACCCGGGAGTACCCCAGAAACTACATCCGCACCGGAATCTCCGCCATTGACGGCCTGACCACCCTGATCCGCGGGCAGAAGCTGCCCATTTTCTCCGGCAACGGCCTGCCTCACGACCAGCTGGCCGCCCAGATCGTCCAGCAGGCATCCCTGGGGGAAGACTCCGACGAGAAATTTGCCATCGTGTTCGCCGCCATGGGCGTAAAATACGATGTGGCCGATTTCTTCCGCCGCACCTTCGAGGAAAGCGGCGTATCCGACCATGTGGCCATGTTCATCAATCTGGCCAATGACCCGGTGGTGGAACGTCTGATCACGCCGAAGGTGGCTCTCACCCTGGCGGAATATCTGGCTTTTGAAAAGGAAATGCACATTCTGGTCATTCTCACCGATATGACCTCTTTCGCTGAGGCCATGCGCGAGGTCTCCTCCTCCAAGGGAGAGATTCCGTCCAGAAAAGGCTATCCCGGCTATCTCTACAGCGAGCTGGCCGCCATTTACGAGAGAGCGGGCATCGTGGCCGGGAAAAACGGTTCCGTCACCCAGATTCCCATTCTCACCATGCCGGGTGACGACATCACCCACCCCATTCCCGATCTGACCGGCTATATCACAGAAGGGCAGATCGTGCTGGACCGGCTGCTTCAGGGACAGTCCGTCTATCCTCCCATCAACGTGCTCCCCAGCCTGTCCCGTCTGATGAAAGACGGAATCGGAGAAGGATACACCAGGAAGGATCATCAGGACGTAGCCAACCAGCTTTTCTCCTCCTACGCAAAGGTAGGCGATGCCAGAGCTCTCGCCTCCGTAATCGGCGAGGATGAGCTCTCTCCCATTGACAAAAAATACCTGGAATTCGGAAAGGCTTTCGAATCCCGCTTTGTGGGGCAGGATCCCCACGAAAACAGGACCATAATCGATACGCTTCGGATCGGCTGGGAACTGCTGGGCATGCTTCCCAGAGAAGAGCTGGACCGAATCGACACCAAAATCCTGGACGAGTTCTATCATCCCGCTTCCGTATCTGAATAGGGGGAATTTTCATGAATCCTAATACATTTCCAACAAAAGGAAATCTGATCCTTGCCAAAAACTCTCTGGCCCTGGCTGTCCAGGGCTACGGTCTGATGGATAAAAAAAGGAGCATTCTCCTGCGGGAGCTGATGGCCCTTATTGACCAGGCCAAGGACATTCAGGCGGAAATCGACACCACCTTCACCGAAGCCTATAAAGCCCTTCAGCGGGCTAATATCGAACTGGGGATCCATTATGTTCAGGAGATCAGCGCCTCTGTTCCCGTGGAAAACGGAATCCGCATCAAATCGAGAAGCATTATGGGAACGGAGATCCCCTTGGTGCAGCATGAACCGGCTCCCCTCAGCCTTACCTACGCCTACTACAGCACCAGAGAATCCCTGGATGAAGCCAGAGCCAAATTCGAAAAAGTAAAGGAGCTGACCATCAAGCTTTCCATGGTGGAAAATTCCGCCTACCGCCTGGCCTCCAATATCAAAAAGACCCAGAAGCGCGCCAACGCTCTGAAAAACATTACCATCCCCATGTACCAGACCCTCGCCAGAGATATTACCAACGCCCTGGAAGAGAAGGAGCGGGAAGAATTTACCCGCCTGAAGGTAATCAAGCGGATGAAGGAATCTGAAAAATGAGAAACGGACGGTTCGAATGCCCCGCAGACATTCGAACCGTCCGTTTCTCATTTTCCGGTTGTCACACTTCCACTCCCAGCTTGATCCTCAGAGCCTGCAGGATGATCTCAATGCACTTTTCCTGCCCCAGCCTGGCGCTGTTTAAAGTAATGTCATAATTAATGGGATTGGTCCAGTAATTGCCTCCCGTATAATATTTGTAGTACTCCGCCCGGTAGTGATCCGTTCTGCTGATCAGCCTGGCAGCCTCCTCCTCGTCCACTCCCATCCGCTCCATTACCTTTTTCAGACAGTAGGCTCTGGGCGCTTCCACATAAACGCTCAGCACGTTGGGATAATCCTTCAGAATAAAATCGGCGCACTTTCCTACAATAATGCAGCTTTCCTCCGACGCCAGGGCCTGAATGATTTTCTCCTGGAACCAGAACAGCCGGTCATCCGACTCAAACCGCTCCGTCTGAGGTCTGGGATCGAAGTGCTTCTGCAGCTTGGAAAGCTGATGGCGCACATAACCGCCCCGCAGCTTCTCATCCACCTCTTCAAAATCATGCTCGTCCCGCCCGCTGTACTGGGCGGCAAGGGTCAGAATCCTGTTCTCATAACTGTGAACTCCCAGCCGGTCCGCCAGAAGAGAGGCGATCTCCCTTCCTCCGGTCCCGAACCCCCTTGCAATGGTGATCACATAATTGTTTTTCATACACCGCCCCCCTCTTTATTTCAGCTGGCTGATCGCCGTCGGCCTTATCTCGGAAGGAATGGCAATATACGTCTGACCGTTCAGCTCTCCCTTAAATTCCTCCTCTGCCTTTTTCAGGATCTCCGGAGATTCCATCAGCCTCATGGCTCCCAGAGCCATGCACTTTCCGCTGTAGAGCATCCCCTTGTGGGCAATGGAGGATTTTCCCTGAGCTACCACCTGCCAGGAATGGCCCGGAGATTTCGGCGCCCAAACGGCCGTGTTGATCTGCACCGTGGGGCACTGCCAGCTCACGTCTCCCACATCCGTGGAGCCTCCCATGGATTTCACCAGATGGACCGGCTCATAGGGAACAATAAAGTCATACAGTCTGTCCTTCCGGTGGCTCTTCAGAAGCTGCAAGTTTTCCGGCTGAAGGTGATCCTCCACCACATTTTCAAATCCCGTATCCGGTCCCTCTCCTGCCGTATCTCTGTAGGCTCCTGCCAGCTCATACTCTTCCTCCGTATATTCCGGCACGCCCACATCCTGCATTGCTTGGTACATCACTTCCTCCAGAACGCGGTTGGGCACCGTATTGGCGCAGGATTTGATCAGGCGGTAAGTCATCTTCGTATCCGTCATCAAAGCTGCTCCCTCCGCAATCCGGTTCACCCGCTCCATCAGCTCGTAGGCCTCCTGCTGCTTCGGAGCCCGCACCAGATAGACGGCGCTGGCCCTGCTCTGAACCACGTTGGGCGAATAGCCGCCCGTATCCGTAATGGCATAGTGAACCCGAGCCTTCTCCGGCATATGCTCCCTTAAGAAGTTGCAGCCCACATTCATAAGCTCCAGGGCATCCAAAGCACTTCTTCCCAGCTCCGGACAGCCGGCCGCATGGGCGCTTTTTCCTTCAAACTCGTAGAGAAGCTGGAAGTTGGCAAGAGAACTGTCCTTGCACACCATGTTCATGGTTCCCGGATGCCAGGTAATGGCGCAGTCCAGGCCGTCAAATATGCCTTCTCTTGCCATAAACGCCTTTCCGGAGCCTCCCTCCTCGCCGGGACAGCCGTAATAGATCACCGTTCCCTCATGGCCGTCCTCCAAATAAGCCTTCAGGGCCATGGCTGCAGCCAGGGCTCCCACGCCCAGAAGGTTGTGCCCGCAGCCGTGGCCGCTGCAGCCTTCCTGAACCGCCTCCTTTGCCAGGATCCCGGCTTTCTGGCTCATGCCTGACAGGGCGTCAAACTCTCCCAGAAATCCGATTTTCGGACTTCCGCTTCCAAACGCCGCGGTAAATGCCGTCTCGATGCCGCAGACGCCTTCTTCCACCCGGAAGCCCTGCTTTTTCAGAAACTCCGTAAGCAGCTTTGCCGACCGGTATTCCGTAAACGCCGTTTCCGGATTCTCCCACACAGCGTCGCTCAGACCGCACAGGTCTTTCCCGGCCTCGTCGATCACCTTCAGATATTCTTTTAATTCCTTCATAGCTCTCCCTCCCTTGTATTACACTTTCAGACAGGCCACCTTATGTCCCGGAGCGATCTCCTTCATATCCGGACGCCGGATGGAGCATTCCTCCGTGGCGTACGGACATCTGGTATGAAACACACAGCCGGGCGGCGGATTCAGGGGCGACGGCAGGTCTCCCTTCAGCACGATTCTCTCCTTCTTCTGATGGGGATTGGGATTGGGAACCGCAGACAGAAGAGCCTTGGAGTAGGGATGAACCGTTCTGGCAAACAGCTCATCCGTCGGCGCCTCCTCCATCATATGCCCCAGGTACATAACGCCGATCCTGTCGGATATATGACGCACCACGCTCATATCATGAGCAATAAAAAGGAACGAGATATTCTGTTTTTCTCTCAGCTCCTGGAGAAGATTGATGATCTGGGCCTGAATGGATACGTCCAAAGCGGACACCGGCTCGTCGCAGATGATGATCTTGGGGGACAGAATCAGCGCTCTGGCCAAACCGATTCTCTGGCGCTGACCGCCGGAGAACTCATGGGGATAGCGGTAAAAATGCTCCGGCCGCAGGCCTACGGTTCCCATGATCTTCAGAGCCGCTTCCATCCGTTCCTCCTTCGTGCCGATTTTATGTATTTCCAGGGCCTCCATCAAAATATCCCCTATTTTTTGTCTGGGGTCCAGGGACGTGTAGGGGTCCTGGAACACCATCTGAATATTTCTTCTCAGCCCGGTGATTTCGCTTTTTTTCATTCCGCCGATATCTTTTCCCAGAATCCGGATCTTCCCGTCCGTAGCCTCCGTCAGACCCATGAGGGTTCTTCCCAGGGTGCTTTTTCCGCAGCCGGTCTCTCCCACCAGACCGTAGATCTCTCCTTCACAGATGGAGATATCCACTCCGTCCACCGCTTTCACAAAATGCTTTCCGCGGCCGATGCTTCCTCCGGTCTGATAATATTTCCGAATTCCCTCCCCCTTCAGCACAGGGACTCTCTCTTTTTCCGCCGTCATAGCCTACGCCTCCTTTCCCTGTTCCTCCGTCACACAGTGGCAGCGAACCTTCTGCGTGGCACCGATGGTCTTCAGCTCCGGCATTTCCTTTCTGCACCGTTCGGAGGCATAAGGGCACCGGGGTGCAAATCGGCAGCCGGACGGAATCTGGCTCAGGAGAGGAACCGTTCCGTCAATCTGATGGAGACGCCTGCTCCTGTCTCCGTCCATTTTAGGAACCGCTTCTATCAGCCCCTTGGTGTACGGATGAGCGGGACGGTCGAAAATATCGTCCACGCTTCCCTCTTCCACAATCTGTCCCAAATACATGACGATTACTCTGCTGCAGGTTTCCGCCACCACCGCCAGGTCATGGGTGATCAGCATGACGCCCATGTCCATTCTGCGGTTCATATCCACAATCAGGTCCATAATCTGAGCCTGAATCGTCACATCCAGAGCCGTTGTGGGCTCATCTGCAATCAGAAGCCTGGGACTGCAGGCCAGTGCCACAGCAATCATCACTCTCTGGCGCATACCGCCGGACAGCTCAAAGGGATACTGATAGAACCGGCGCCTGGGATCGGGAATCCCTACCAGTTCCAGCATTTTCACCGCTTTTTCCTCCGCTTCCTTCTTTGAAAGCTTTCTGTGGATTCTCAAAGATTCCACGATCTGATTTCCCACGGTAAACACCGGGTTCAGAGAGCTTAAGGCATCCTGAAACACCATGGAAATCTTTTCTCCTCTGATCTGCCGCATCTGCTTCATGGGAATATCAAACAGATTCTTTCCTTCAAACCGGATCTCGCCGGAATATTTTACAAGACGTTTCTCGTCGTACAGTCTTAATATGGACTGGGAGGTAACGCTTTTTCCGCAGCCTGACTCACCCACAATTCCCAGCATTTCGCCGCGGTACACATCGAACGAAACTCCGTCAATGGCCTTAAGCAGGCCTCTTTCCGTCCGGAACTGGGTGCAGAGGCCGTCTACCTCTAAAATTTTCTCCTGCATATGCTTCCCCTCCTCATCAGCTGCTCATGGGATCCAGGAAATCCCGGATGCCGTCTCCCAGAAGGTTCAGTCCCAACACCGTCAGAACCGTAAAAATACCCGGAAACAGAACCATCCACCAGGCGGAATAGATCACGCCTTTTCCCTCGTTGAGAATATTGCCCCAGCTGGGCGCCGGAGCCGGAACGCCTGCCCCCAGAAAGCTCAGAGCCGCTTCCGTAATGATGGAGGAGGCAAAAACGAAGGTTACCTGCACGATGACGGGAGACAGAATATTGGGAGCCATGTGCTTCCACAGCATTCTGGACCTTCCCGCTCCCAGTCCTTTCATAGCCTCCATGTAGGTCTGCTCCTTTACCACAATGGCCTGGCTTCTGGCAATTCTTGCCATACTGGGAACATTTACCACGATCAAACTGATGATTACGTTTTTAATATCAGCCTTCAGCACCGTCATCATGGTAATGGCCAGCAGAGTGCTGGGGATGGCCTTCAGTCCGTCGCATATTCTCATAAGAACATTGTCAGCTATTTTATTCGTGCTTGCATAAAGCCCCATGATCATTCCCAGCACTCCCGCCGAGATTCCCACGGAAAATCCTACCGTAAGGGAAATTCTGGCTCCGTACAGCACCCTTGCAAATACGTCCCGTCCCATGGTATCCGTTCCGAACCAGTGCTCCGCGCTGCAGCTCTTCAGACGATTCACCGTATTCAGCTCCAGAGGATCATATTTACAGATAACCGGAGCGCCCACTGCCAGGATGATCATAAGA
Organism: uncultured Lachnospiraceae bacterium; assembly: GCA_944377325.1. Classification (GTDB taxonomy): domain Bacteria; phylum Bacillota; class Clostridia; order Lachnospirales; family Lachnospiraceae; genus Lachnoclostridium_A. The sequence goes on along the minus strand of CALWEP010000177.1, from coordinate 1,414 downwards.
CACACTACAACCAATCCGAACACGGACGCTTTATTTTTCGCAAATTTTCTGATTCTGATCTGCCGCTGCTCTTTCTTCAGAGCCTTTCTCAGCTGCTCCATATCCACCTGCTGCTCCGTCCCGCCGGAAAAGCTTTCCGGCAGATCCGCCTTTAATACCGCATCTCTCATACTGTCCCTCCTCTCATCGGATCCTTACCCTGGGGTCCACAACCCCGTAGAGTATGTCGATCAGCATATTGATCAAAACGTTGAATACTGCGATCAGCATAACAATGGCCTGAATCACATAGTAATCTCTTCGTCCGATGGAGTTTACCATCAGCTGTCCCAGACCGGGAATGGCAAACAGGCTCTCCACCACGGCCGCTCCCGCCAGAGCGTGAACGATGCTCTGACCGAAAACCGTAATCACCGTCACCAAAGCGTTTTTAAAGGCGTGCTTGCCCAGAATCCATTTTTCCTTTACGCCCTTTGCCCTTGCCATCTTTATGTAGTCGCTGTTTAATACCTCCAGCATGGAAGCGCGGGTCATTCTCATCATCAGAGCCGCGTTCATGAATCCCAGGGCGATGGCCGGCAGCGTAATGGACCTGAGATGCTGTACCAGGCCCTCGCTCATTTCCGTATAGCCGGATACGGGAAAGAGCCGGAGTCTGACAGAAAACAGCAGCATAAGAAACAGTCCCAGCAGAAAGCTGGGCAGAGATACTCCCGCCAGAGAGCACACCGTAACCACATGGTCGATCACCGTGCCTTTTTTCTGCGCGGCCGCCATACCCATGGGAATCGCGATCAGAGCCGCAATGATCAGGGCGTACAGTGCCAGGGAAACGGTGGGCATCAGATGGCTTATGACCACAGACAGCACCGGCTCTCCGTTTGCCACGCTGTTTCCGAAGTCGCCTTTAAACATATTGATAATCCAGACAAAATACTGTTCGATCAGGGGACGGTCCAGTCCCATCTTCGCTCTCAGGGCCGCGATATCCTCTGCGCTGGCCATATCTCCCAGCATAGCCGCCGCCGGATCTCCGGGAACCAGATGAACCAGCAGGAAGATCACCACGGACACTACGATGAGCACCGGTATCACGGACAGCACTCGTTTTACAATGAATTTCCTCAAGGAATATGCCTCCTCTCATGATCATACGGCAAAGGAGCCCCGGCCTGAAACCCTAGACTCCTTTGCCTTGATTTTATTTATTTGTTCTCAGCATCTTCCGATTACTCTCTTACCGCCGCATTCCAGAACTTCGGTCCGCCGCTGTACATATTCACGCCTTCCATATCCTTATCCCATGCAAAGATTCCAAGATAGTGGCCGGGGCAGATAATCGGCAGATAATCCCAGGAATAAGCTTGCAGCTCTTCCCATTTTGCCTTCGCCTCATCCATCTCCGTAGCCGCGG
>CALWEP010000176.1 GCA_944377325.1 uncultured Lachnospiraceae bacterium | reverse complement strand
GGCGGAGAAGTTTGGGGTGTCCCGCCGCACCATCAGCCGGGATCTGGAAACCCTGTGCCGGGCAGGAATCCCCATTGTTACGGTACAGGGACAGAACGGAGGAATCTCCATTATGGAAGGCTACCGGCTGGACCGGACCCTGCTGACCGCCGCCGATCTGCAGGCCATCCTGGCCGGCCTAGGCAGTCTGGACAGCGTAAGTCGGACGGGTCAGGTGGCTCAGCTGATGGAAAAACTGTCCCCCGGTTCTTCTGTGCTGATGCCGGGAGGGGCAAACATTTTGATCGACCTTTCCGCCTGGTATAAGGAGTCTCTGGCGCCTAAGATCGAGCTGGTGCGAAGAGCCATGGACAGCCGCCTGCTGCTGTCCTTCCGTTACCTGAGCCCGAAGGGGGAGACCTGCCGGACCATTGAACCCTACTGCCTGGTATTTAGGTGGTCCAGCTGGTACATATGGGGCTACTGCTTGGGCCGGGAAGATTTCCGGCTGTTCAAGCTGAATCGTATGGACGGTCTGGCGGCGGGAAGCGGCTTTGCGCCCAGGCCGGTCCCTCAGCCGGATCTGGAAAATGAACGGATCTTTCCGGGAAATGTACCCATGAAAGCCCTGTTTGAGCCGGACTGCCGGTGGCGGCTGGCGGAGGAATACGGCCGGGACTCCTTTCAGGAGACGGAAAACGGGAAGCTGCTTTTTCAGGCGTCCTTCAACAACGAGGAGGAGATCCTGTCCTGGATGATGTCGTTTCGGGAAAAGGCGGTCCTGCTGGAGCCGAAAGCACTGCGAAAAGAGCTGGCCGCCTCCCTTTTAAGAGCGGCACAACAGTATGAGGAGGAATGAACCATGAGATATGAATGGCTGGATGAATATCTGCTGGGCAAGCGAAATGTTGCAAAGGATTTTCAGCCTGTGTGGAACTGGATTCGGTACCATATCGGGGGAAAAATGTTTGCCGCCGTCTGCCTGGATCAGGAGGACCGGCCCTGCTATATCAATCTGAAGGCCGATCCGGCGGAAAGCAGCCTGCTGCAGAGGCAGTATGAAGACATCATTCCCGGTTATTACTCCGATAAGAAGAACTGGATCTCCGTAAAGCCGGACGGGCAGGTGCCGGACTGGCTGCTCATGGAGCTGCTGGACAGGGCGTACCGGCTGATGCTGAACAGCTTCAGCAGAAAGCGGCAGAGGGAGATTCTGGGGCTGAGCTGCTGCGGGACGGAGTGCGGAAACTGCGGCCTTTACGGCCGGGAATGCGCCGGCTGCAACCGGTCGGCGGGCCGGGTTTTTCACGCTCCGGAGGGAAAAGCCTGTCCTATTTATGCCTGCTCCGTACAGAAGCGCCGGTATGCCAGCTGCGCCGCCTGCGGGGAGCTGCCCTGCGATCTCTGGAGAACCGTAAGGGATCCGGAAGAATCAGAGGAGGAGTGGGAGAAATCCTTAAAGGAGCGGGAAAAACGGCTGCGGGAAAGCTGGTGATTCCGGATGACAAAGAGGGTCCGGGCGTTTATAATAAGGACAGGAGGCGTCTTTGATGAGAGCCGCGGCGAAGGCTGCGGCTTTTTTAGCAGAAAGGGGCGGAAGGATGATCTATGTGACCGGAGACTGCCACAGCAGGCTGGAACGGCTGAATACCAGGAACTTTCCGGAACAGAAGGAAATGACGAAGAAGGATCTGGTGATCGTCTGCGGCGATTTCGGCGTGGTATGGAACAGAGAAAAGGAAGACCGGGAAGAGAAGCATCTGCTGGATTGGCTGGAGGAAAAGCCCTTCACTACCCTGTTTGTGGACGGGAATCATGAGAATTTTGATCGGCTATACGCATATCCGGAGGAGGAACGGTACGGGGGAAAGGTACACGCGGTCCGACCGTCGGTCCTTCATCTCATGCGGGGCCAGATCTTTGAGCTGGAGGGGAAACTCTTTTTCACCTTCGGAGGAGCCAGCAGCCATGACATCCACGGCGGCATTCTGGACCCGGAGGACCGGAATTTCCGGAAAAAGAAGAAGGAGCTGGACAGAGGGTGGAAGCCCTACCGGATCAATCATGTGAGCTGGTGGAAGGAGGAGCTGCCCACCCGGGAGGAGATGGAGGAAGGGCGCAGAAATCTTCTGGCTAAGGGTAACCGGGTGGATTTTATCGTTACTCACTGCTGCTCCTCCGGCACCCAGGCGCTGATCAGCTTCGGGGCCTATGAGAGAGATATTCTGACGGACTATTTGGAGGAGATCCGGCAGACCGTGGAGTTTAAAAAATGGTTTTTCGGCCATTACCATGACAACCGGAATGTAAGCGAGAAGGAGATCCTGCTGTATGAGCAGCTGATCCGGGTGGTGTGAGAAGGAATGATCGGGAAACAGAACAAAGGAAAACGGGAGGAAAGAGACAGATGAAAAAAATGATCGGATACTGCGGACTGGACTGCGAAAGGTGCGATGCATATATTGCCACGGTCAACGATGATCAGGACCTGCGGGAGCACACGGCCAGATTGTGGGCGGAGCTGAACCAGGCTCCCATACTGCCGGAGCACATCAACTGCGACGGCTGCCGTATGGATGGGGCAAAAACCGTATTCTGCGAGAGTCTCTGCGCTATCCGTCAATGCGCGGTGAAAAAAGGCGTGGACACCTGCGGAGACTGTGCGGAGTTTGAGACCTGCTCTGCGCTAAAAGCGGTTACGGAACATAATCCGTCTGCGCTGGAGAATCTGAAGGGGTGATGGGGAAAAGATGAAACTGAAAAATCCCATGCTGGCAGTAAGAGATATGGAGCGTTCTGTTGAATTTTACAAAAAGGTTCTGGGGCTTCATGTGGTTATGGATTTTGGGGAAAACAAAACATTGACCGGAGGTCTGGCTCTACAGACAGCAGAAACTTATAAGGAATGGATGGACGGAAAAGAAATTTCTTTTGGCGGAAATGATTTCGAACTGTACTTTGAAGAGGACGATTTTGATCAGTTCGTTGATAGTCTGAAAGAGTGGGACATAGAATACGTCCATCCTGTCACAGAGCACTCCTGGGGACAGCGGGTCATTCGCTTCTATGACCCGGACAGGCATATCATCGAGGTGGGAGAGAATCTGAAAGCGGTATGCAGACGATTCCTGGACAGGGGAATGACGCCGGAGCAGACGGCGGAACGGATGGATGTGCCGATAAAATTTGTCAATGGATGTCTGAGGCAGAGGACATAGGAACCAGGAACACGGAAACAGGGGACGAGAAGCGGATACGCTGTGCAAAAAGACATGAAAACTGCTTTCAGGAGGTGGAAAAAAGCATCAGTCGGGAAATGGGGCGGTGAATTAAGAAAACATTTTAGCAAGGAACGGTGTAGCCAAACGGCTATGCCGTTCTTTGCTGTTTTTCCGTTGTATTTTGGGCTTTTTCTTTCGCCCGTCCAAAATCAAATGCACCGATGAAGTTGTAAACAATCGTGATTTCCCTTGTCTTGGATTTTTTATCGGTATGGGAAACTTCGATACGGTCTATAAACTCTCGTAGCATAGCAGCGTCAAGCTGCTGCATATCGGTGTACTTCTTTACCGCGCTGATAAACGCTTTAACGTTGGTCTTTTGTTTTTCCTGCTGCTTGATTTCTTCCCGTAGCACTTCTGCCATAGCTT
>CALWEP010000175.1 GCA_944377325.1 uncultured Lachnospiraceae bacterium | reverse complement strand
ACTGCCTCGCGGATCTCGTTTACTTTATCGGTGGTGATTCCGGTGGTGGGAGTCATCTCCACCTCTCCGGCGATTACCTGCTGCTTTAACTCCTCTACCTTCGCTCTGTCTTCCTCGCTTAACAGCTGCTCATAGAACTCGTTCTCAGCGATTCCTACCGCGCCCTCAGCGATTCCGAACACCTCTCTGGTTCCGTAGGGGATCTCGCCCTTCATGGCTCTGTCCACAGCCTTCACCGCGTTGTCGGAGATGTTCTTGATGGCGGAGGTGATGATCACGTTTGCCATATCCGGCTGAGATTCCTTCAGAGCCTCTGCCTGGTCGGAGTCTACGCCGATGGCGAACTTGCCCTGCTCTACAGCCGCGTCGATCACGCCCAGACCGGACTGGCCTGCTGCCGCGAAGATTACGGAAAGACCGGAATTGTAAAGAAGAAGGGCGTTCTCCTTACCCTTTGCCGTATCGGTAAAGCTTCCCACATAGGAGGTAGCTACCTTGATGTCCGGATTGATGGCCTGAGCTCCCTCAATGTATCCTACCAGGAACTCGTTGATGCCCGGGATATCCATGCCGCCTACGAAGCCGATCTTGTCCTCGCCCAGCTCGGCAGCCTTCAGAGCGCCTGCCGCGCCTGCCAGGAAGCTCATCTCATTGTTCTTCGTACCCATGATATATACGTTTGCAGGCGGATCGGTAAGCTCGTCGTCCAGGTTGATGAACTTCTGGTCCGGATACTCCTCAGCTACCTGCACCAGAGCGTCGTCATTGTTGCTGGAGATGGTCAGGATCAGGTCGTAATCCTGCTCGCACATATCCACCAAAGCGGGATAATATTTGGAGGTGTCCGTTCCGCACTCCACATACTCCACGGTTACGCCCAGCTCGTCCTTGATGGGCTGGATGGAATTGAAGGCCGCGTCAAAGAAGGACTTGTCTCCCAGGTTTCCGGGGATCATCAGGCCTACTCTGTAGTCTGCGGCGTCCACAGCCTCCGCTGCCTCTCCTCCCTCTGCCTGGCTCTCTCCGGCTGCCTCCGTAGCTGCGGCAGTGGTCTCCTCCGGCTCCGGCGCTCCGCATCCGGCCATCATGCCTGCGGTCATGGTCACTGCAAGTAATGCTGCTGTCAGTTTTTTCATAGATTTCTCCTCCTAAACTGTGTTTTGGTAACTGCGTTTGATAAATTTATTCCAAGCTCCGGGCCTGTCCGGTCCCGGAACCGGCATACTAGAATCGCTCGTCCAGAATCCGGTAAAACCGCTCCGGGTCCAGCCGATCGGCAAAACGGAAATTCCCCCGGATCTCCGGAGAGATTTCATAATAATTGGTCCGGTCCACCATGGTTCCTCTGGTAAGGGAACCGGACAGCTCCACGGAAAACCTGCCTCTGCGCAGAGACACTGCCTGTTCATCCAGAAGCCAGACGGGAAGGAGCACATCGTGGAAGGTCACCGGATATCCGGTTGCCTTTTGAAATTCTTCCACACCCTTCAGGAAATAATCCATCCGGCCGTCTTTTCTCTGTCTCCAGCGCTCCAGACGTTCCTCGTCCACGCGCAGGTATTTGGTCACATCCAATCCCATCATCACCAGGTTTTCCGCCGTCTCCATGACGATTTCGGCGGCCTCCGGATCGCAGATGATGTTCCACTCCGGCTGAGAATTCAGAAAGGAACCTCCCATGCCGACAATCCTTGCCTTTCTCATCCGTTCCGGCTCCCGAATACAGGCCATGGCCAGATTGGTCATGGAACCCATGGCCAGAATCACAAGGTTCTCATCCTTTTTCAGCTCTTCAATGATAAAATCCTCCGCCTTCCGGGACCGTTCCCTCTCTGACGGCTCTCTCCGCTCTCGCAGGATCCCGTACTGGATCGGCTCCTCCTTCGGGTCGAATCTCCGCTCAATCAGGGCCTGTCCGTATCCGGCGATCACCGGAACGTCCTCCCTGCCGTACAGGCTCAGCAGCTCTCTCACCATCTCCGCCCGCTTTTCCGTCTCCTTGAAGACCGTGGTCACTCCAACCAGCTCAAATTCCGGGCTCTGCAGGATCAGCATAAATGCCGCCGCGTCGTCCACATCGTCTCCCAGATCGGTGTCTATGAGAATCCTGATCTTATCCATACTTCCTGTCTGTCCTTTCGAAAAATCCACAACTTTTTTCTGCTTTTCCGCAGATTTATAAGCAAATTGCTATTGATTTATAAGTTGAATTAATTAGTAGCTTTTTGTCTTTCAAAAGGATTATAAACACAGGCACATTTTTAGTAAAGGACAGATGTCCTTTTCTATGAAAGATTTTTCATTTTTTCTCCGAAAGTGTTTTCGATTGTTCATATAGAGCCTGTATGCTATAATACATGACATGAATAAGCGTATTTATTGCTCAAAAAGATACATACTCTTTCTGAGCGGAGGAAAAAACAATGATTAAATCTTTTATTTTTGAAAAATTCAAAGGATATGAACGCGCTGTTTTATGGCTCGAACAAATTACTACGCTGATCGGGTCAAACGCATCCGGTAAAAGTAATGCAATTGAAGGGATTTACATTCTTTCTGAGATAGCAACCGGAAGAGATTTGAGCATAATCTTCGTGCAGATTTGGCGCCAACTCGTTTCTTCTTGGATGTACAATTGATTGGGATGATAAGCATGATCTGCTCTACCGAATCCGAATTGGTGCTGCAAACCGTATAACAGTTGAAGAAGAATCTCTTTATTTGGTAAAAAATGCTCAAACAGATGCAGCCAACGGAACCGTAATTTTTAAAGCTGCTGCCTCAAATGCAAACAGCGGAGATATCATCGTTGAGTACGCAAACGGAAAAAGAGGAAAGAATCCCGAATGCCGCGCAATACGAAATATGTCGGTTCTTTCACAAATGCAAAGCCGACTGCCTTCTGACGTTGAAAACTATGAAAGCACCGTGGAAAAAATTCAGAAAGTACAAAATAGCCTTACAAAGATATTCATCCTTCATCCCATCCCCACTGTGATGCGAGGCTACAGCCGAGTCGGCGACAGCACATTGCGCCGTAATTGCAGCAACTTGTCCGCCGTTTTATATTCTCTCAAAGAAAAGAAATCTGAGGAGTGGAGCCTATTCTGCGATGTAGTAAAAAACTTGCCTGAAAACGAAATCCGGGATATTGGTTTTGTCAAAACGCAGCTCAATGACGTTATTCTCGTTCAGAAAGAACTAAACGGCAAAACTACAGAAAGCATCGATGCTGCACGCTTGTCTGACGGCACTCTGCGATGCATTGCAGTTCTGGCCGCCGTCATGAGTGAACCGGAGAACAGTCTGATCGCAATTGAGGAAATGGACAGCGGCATTCATCCAAGCCGTGTTATTAAACTCATGCAGGCCATTTGTCTGATTGCTGCAAAGCGTAATATTGATATTATTATGACCACGCATAATGTTACCGTCTTAAATGGTTTCAGTAAAAAGGAAATTCTTGGAGTTTCAGTGGTATACAGAGATCCTCAATTGCAGTCCAGTAAAATCATTCCTTACGTTGAGATCCGAAATCAGGCCGGTTTATTAGCTTCCGGAGGAATCGGAAATGCGATGGCGTCAGAAAGGCTGATCGAGGCAATTAAAAATCCGAAACCCATTAAACCGTTTGACTTTGATTTCCATATAGCGGAAGAGGCCGGCAGATATGAGTAATGTACACTTTGTTGATACCTCTGTTTTGGTTGAACTTTTAAATATACCAAACATGAACGAGCACCATGTACAGGCACAGGAAGAATACTGCAGACTCGCTGCCAGTGGCACACATTATCAACTATAATTAAGCAAGTTCCCAGTCTGGCTAGAAGCCAGACTGGTTTTGGCGACATTAGTATCATTGAACAGTTTAATGACTACTGGCAGAACCGGCAGCCTATCGGAGAAATGCGAATCTGGACATTTGATACTCACCTTCAAGGATACGTTCGCCAAGGCGGATTGTCCCGAAGAAAAAATAAGTAGCGCTTATACATATGGCCGGATCCGGATGCTCTTTAACGCCATATGACTGCCCTTTCTCACAGAAATTCCCACACATCCCCGGGAGTATGGAACCGCCCCGTCCTCCAGAGAAAGCTCTGCCTGAACCGGACCGGATTCCGCCTGAACCCGGATCCGTTCTCCCTCTGCTCTCATCAGAATCCTTGTCTCCCGTCCTTCCTTCCAGTTAAATTCTGTCTCCGCCAGCACCTCATATCCGCTGCCGTCCGTCCTGCTCCTTAACAGCCCCAGCCGTCCGCCGGACAGAAGGGCCGCCGCCAGAGACCGGGCACCTCCCTGAACCCGGACGTTGACGCCGTGAAACTCTCCTTTTACGGGAATCAGAGTAAATTCCGCCTCATAATCCTTCCAGTTTCCTCCTCCCGTATACAGCTCGCCGAAATCGGCGCAGGATAAATGGACGCAGCCGTCCTCCAGCCAGGCGTTCCCTTTCAGCCTGGTAAACCGGCTGATCTCCCGCCGCCCGCCGGGCCATACCTCTTCCTCCTCCAGGGAGCAGTCCAGCAGGCAATCCGCCGGACCGTCCAGGGCAAAGTCATCCGCCATGCCCACAAATTCAAACCGTTCCAGGGCCCGTCCCACCATGCGGAAGCAGAATCCCGCCTCTCTCAGCAGGGCATCGATTCCTCCCGGAATCCGGAAGGTCAGCTCCTTCCACTGGCCCAGGGGCAGGAACACCGGCTCGCTCTCATAAATTTCCCCCGTGCGCAGATCTTTCGCGTAGAGAGAGACCAGAGCCGGCCGGCTGTACTCCGGCAGGTACACCTTTCCGGAAATGGTCTGCCCCGGATAGAGGATCGGGGAAAAGGACGGATCGTACCGGCTGTCCGTAAAATCCTCCGGACGGTAATAGGTCCTGCAGTGCAGATAGAGATTTTCTCCCGGTTCCATGAGGGCTGCGGCAAATTTCAGGGACCGGCTGCCTGACGCGGCAGCTTCCTCCGTATTTTCCATGTGGAAGTGTTTTTCCGCTTCCTTCCCATCCGCTTCCGCCCGAAGTCTCATGGCGTGGGTGGAACCGGGATATTCAAAATGGCAGAGCCGGTCCGCCTTCAGGATATGGGCCCATTCTCCCTCCGGTTCCTCTCCGTCCAGGGCGTAAGCCATCCGGACAATGTAGGAGGCGGAGCCGGGAATGTCCTGAATGTTGTAATACCCCAGCACGCTGGAAGAAATGAGCAGATCTCCCACCGGCTTTCTCCACTTCTCGCCAATGGCGGAGATGCCCAGGGCCGTTCCCAGAATGCAGGCCACATTTCCCACGTTGCAGTCCGTATCCCAGCCGCAGAGATTGCAGATCTCCAGGGTCCGGTCAAAGTCTCCCCCGCCGTAGAGCAGAGACAGGGCCATCACCCCGATGTTGGGGATGATGTGGCAGATGCCGGGGTATTTGTCATAGCCGTAATTCTCTTTCACAAACCGGAAGCAGTCTCTCCAGGACTCTCCTTCTTTCTCATGACTGTCATAAAAATCCATCACCGCCCGGATCACTTCTTCATACCGGCTGCCTGATTCCACAAAGGATAAGCCGGTCTCCATAATGGTTCTCACGTCGCTTTCCTCAAAGGCTGCGCTGATGGAGGCCGCCACGAAGGCCGCCCCGTTCAGCCCGTCGCCGTCATGGGTGACGGAAGCGGCCGCCCTGGCCATTTTCGCCGCCCGCTCCGGCTTTCCCGGATTCACCAGCCCCCAGGTGTCGGAAAAGATCTGTCCGCCGATCTGCTCCGCCATGACGGCTCCGTTCTGCCGGATGCTGCCGCTTTCCGGCGCGGGAATCCCGTTTCTTAAGTTCAGGTATGCCGTATGCTCCGTGGACACGCCGTAGCCGCCCCACCAGAAAAAGCCGTGCTCAAAGGGGGCGTAATTGATCAGGGCCGCCGCTGCGTCCGCCGGTTCCAGCTCCCGCTTCTGTCCGTCCGGAGCGCACACTCCGCTGTCCTCCAGGGCGCGGAGGAAGAACCAGGGGCCGTTGCTGTCATCATCCGCCGCGAAGGTTTTATATTCCGCCGGATAATCCGGCAGGGAATCGCCGAATATGTTCCGGATCTTTTCGCAGGTCCATCCTTCTATGGGGGCTCCGTAACGGATGCCGATGATCTTCGCCAGCCAGCCGGCATATATCTTTTCTATGTATTCCTGTTTCATATCTCTTTCCTTCTTTCCTTTTCACTGAACGATCCGCTCATTGAAGAAATGCCGCCTCAGCGGCCCAGCTCTCCATCCGCTCCGCATCCCGGTCCGTAAATCCGAAAGCCGTCTTTGCCAGACGGATCTCCTTTTTCAGGGTGGTATCCGATACGGTCCGGTTGTCCGTATTCAGGGTGACCCTCACCCCCGCTTCATACAGGCGGCGGATGGGGTGATCCTGCAGGGACGGTACGCCCTTGGTCTGCACGTTGCTGGTGACGCACACCTCCAGGGGGATCTTCCTGTCAGCCAGCTCCCGCATCAGCCGTTCATCCTTTGCCGCCGCAATCCCGTGTCCGATACGCATGGCTCCCATGTCCAGAGCCTTTCTCACACTGTCCGGCCCATCCGCTTCTCCTGCATGGATGGTGCGCTTCAGTCCGTACCGGTCCGCCCGGAGAAACAGGTTCCGGAACAGCCCCGTATCGTAGACCTCCTCCGCTCCCGCCAGATCCACGCCGCAGACAACTCCTCCGTTCCGAAAGTCTGCCGCCAGATCGATGGTCTCCATGTTCTGCCTCTCATTTTCCGCTCCTTCCCCTCTCATGCAGCAGAGGAGCAGGCCTACACGGATGGACGGAGCGTTTTTCATTCCCTGCTCCGCCCCCCGCACCGCCGCCCGGATCACCTGCTCCTGGCTCAGTCCTTTCTGCAGGTGAAGCTGGGGCGCGAACCGGATCTCTCCATAGGTCTGCCCTTCTCCCGCCAGATCCTCCGTCAGCTCCCGCACCGCCCGCTCCAGGGCGTATTCCTCCTGAAGGCAGGCCACGGGCAGGGCGAAACGGGATAAGTATTCCGACAGACTGCCGCAGGGAACAGGTGCCTGAAGCAGGATCCGAAGTCCTGCCATATTCTCTGCCTCATAGGAAATATTCTGCTCCTGCGCCAGCTCCCGGACGGTCTCCGGCCGCAGGGAACCGTCCAGATGGATGTGAAGTTCTGTCATGTGCTGGTCCTCCTTGTTATGATATAACGTGTAGTATAGCATCCCGCGGCTTCCTTGAAAACCCCCGGAAGCAGGAAAAAGGCGGTCTGTGTTTTTTTTATAAAAAAATCTTGAAAAAAATGTGTTTCTCCCACACAAAAACCGGGGGAATTCCGCATAAGCGGAATCCCTCCCGGTTTTGGAACACGGTCTGTCCCATGGAGCAGCCGTTATTTCTTTGCAATGTATTTTCTGATATCCAGGGCAATAGCAACCACGATTACGATACCCTGTGCGATGTACTGATAGTTGGGGTCGATGCCCAGGAACTGCAGGCTGGTCTTTAACAGCTCGAACACAAGAACACCGATCAGCACGCCGGACACACGTCCGATACCGCCGTTTACGGATACGCCGCCGATGGTACATGCGGCGATAGCCTCCAGCTCGTAGCCGTTACCAAGGTTTACGGATACACCGCCGGATTTTGCGCCCAGCAGGAAGCCTGCGATGGCATACATGGCAGCTGCGGTCATGTAGATGATGATTTTGGTCTTCTTTACGTTTACGCCGGCAACCTCAGCGGCAGCTTCGTTTCCGCCGATGGCGTACATATATTTGCCGTGACGGGTATAGTTATATACGAACCAGATAATCAGGCCCAGAATCACCGCTATGATAAACAGGTAAGGAATCACTCCGAACAGCTTTCCGTTTGCGATTACGGTGTAATCGGAACGATAGCCTCCGATCGGTACGGACTTGGTGTAAACCAGGTTGATGCCGTAAACGATCAGCTGCATGCCCAGGGTGCCGATGAAGGCCGGTACGCTCAAGTAGGAAACTACAATACCGTTGATCAGACCGAAGATACAGCAGACTGCGATACAGATCAGAAGCACCAGCCATACGTTCAGCTCGGGCAGATTCTTGGTCAGCTCAAAACGGCCGCTGTAGTCTGCTTTCTGAAGCATGGTTCCTGCCAGACAGGCTGCCAGACCTACCGCACGTCCTGCGGACAGGTCGGTACCCTTTGTGATCAGACATCCGGATACGCCCAGAGCGATGATGAAACGGCAGGCTACGTTAATGGAAATGTTGGAAAAGTTGCTCATGCTGAAGAAGTTATCCTTCGTCAGGCCTACATAGAGAACCATCAGCAGCAGTACGATGATGATTCCGTTATTGATCAAAATGTCTTTTACATTGACTGATTTCTTATTCATTACATCTTCCTCCTATCAGAACTGAGTTGCAAAGCTCATAATCTTCTCCTGGGTCGCCTCGTCTCCGGAAAGCTCTCCGGTGATATGGCCGTTGCACATTACGCAGATGCGGTTTGACATACCGATCAGCTCCGGCATTTCCGAAGAAATCATGATGATTCCCTTGCCCTGTTTGGCCAGCTCGATCATGATCTGGTAAATCTCATACTTGGCTCCTACGTCGATACCTCTGGTGGGCTCGTCCATGATCAGAATATCAGGATTATTGGCCAGCCATCTGGAGATCAGCACCTTCTGCTGGTTGCCGCCGGACAGAGACTGAATCCTGGTCTTGCTGCTGGGAGTCTTGATGCTCAGCTTTGCCACGTTCTCTTTTACAAGGTTTTCCACTTTGCCCTTGTTGATCTTGATCCCGTACTCAAGATACTGATCCAGGGAGGAAATGGAAACGTTGTCCGCTATGGAAAGACAGCCCAGAATACCGGTTCCGCGGCGGTCCTCCGTGATCATACCGATGCCGCCCCGAATGGCGTCCTGCGGACGTTTGATGTTCATTTTCTTGCCTTTTATGTATACTTCTCCGCTCTTAACATGGCGCATACCGAAGATTGCTTCCATCAGCTCCGTTCTCTGAGCGCCTACCAGGCCGCCGAAGCCTAAGATCTCGCCTCTTCTCAGCTGGAAAGAGCAGTCCTGGAAGGAACGGTCATGGATGCTGGACAGTCCCTTTACATCCAGAATGACCTCTCCCGCCTGCGCGTCGTTCTTGGGCGGATAAATGTTGGTAAGCTCACGGCCTACCATCTGTTTTACGATTTCATCGTCGGAAATCTGGTCCATGGACCAGGAACCCACATAGGTACCGTCTCTCATGATGGTGATCTCGTCGCAGATCTCACGGATCTCGGCCATCTTGTGGGAAATATAGATAAGGGAAACGCCTCTGGACTTCAGATCTCTGATGATCCGGAACAGGGCCTCAACTTCATTGTCTGTCAGAGAGGAGGTCGGCTCATCCAGAATCACCACTCTCGCCTGCAGGGAAACCGCCTTTGCAATCTCCACGGACTGCATCTGAGCGATGGACATGGTGCCAAGCTTTGCCTTAGGATTGTAAGGCATCTTCACGTCATTCAGCCATTTCTCCGTCTCTTCGAACATCTTTTTGTGATTGACGATCTTGAAGGGACCGAAATTGAAGGTGGGATAACGGCCGGCATACATATTTTCCGCCACCGTTCTCTCCGGTATGGGCTGAAGCTCCTGATGCACCATGGCAAGGCCCTTGTGGAGCG